>CAZQVV010000109.1:0-8848 GCA_964596835.1 uncultured Thiohalophilus sp.
TAGTTACCGCTTCAGAAGGAATTCCAGTAATGCCCGTTTGTCTGCCGGAATAGATGCGGTTGCAAATCGCCTGTATTGGCGCCCAGGGTAAAACTAATCGCGCCGCTTGCCCAGCTCTGATAATAAGGTATTTTCCGTAAGCGATAACGCGCCAGCACACTCGGATGAGGGAAACCATAGCGATTACGATAGCCGGTTGGGAACAGAACATAGCGCGGGGAGACCGAATCAATGAATGCCGCCGTGGACGAAGTTTTACTGCCATGATGCGGCGCGACCAGGATCTCGGCCCGGAGATTATTCCCGTAACGGCGAACCAGTTCACGCTCGGCCGTCTTTTCAATGTCCCCGCTCAACAACAGACGCTGCCCACCCGCCTCTATCCACAGAACACAGGATCGGTCGTTACGCCGCAGCCGGGTCTTCAATGGGGGATGCAGCAATCGAAACACGACCCCGTCCCAGTTCCACTGCTGTCCACGATGACAAGGATCGATGGCTTGAATAATGCCTTTTTTCCTCGCCCTTTTCGGATCACTGGCTAATATTTCCCGCACCGGAATCTGCGCTAGCAGGGCCGATGCACCGCCAAGATGATCATTGTCGGCATGGCTCAGGATTAACCTGTCCACCCGGCGAATACCCTGATGCCGCAAAAACGGGATCAAGACGACGTCGCCCATATTGAAATTCGGCCCAAACCGTCCCCCGGTATCAAACACCAGCACATGATTCCGGGTTTGCACCACCGTCGCCAGTCCCTGTCCCACATCCAGTAGCGTGAACCGGGCTTCGCCCTGCACCAGTGGTTCAAAGCGGGCAAACAGCACCGGCAACAGCATTACGCCACCCAGCCAGCGGACGGGGATTCCCTTAGGCGCCAGCAGCCAGAGCATCCCTGAAAGGCTCAGAAGCAATGCCGGCAGAGACAGTAGCGAGGCGGACCAGGTGGCCAGGGGAACAGCCGCCAGCCAGGATAGATAGTCACTCAGTCTGTCCAGCAGCCAGGCCGCCGCTAAAAGCAGAAAGGCGGCCCAGTGCGGATCAAGAAACAGCAACAGGCTGCCCAGCAGGCTCAGGGGGGCAATGAGCAGACTCACCAGAGGGATAGCAACAACATTCGCCAGCGGCGCTATCAGCGAGACTTGCTGGAAAAACAGCAACAGTAGCGGCATCAGTCCCAGCGTGACCCAAGCCTGACTACGCCACCACTGCTGCCACTTATCCTGCTTGCCCGCGCGTGCCGCCAACCCATAGACTATCACCCAAACGGCAAAAAAGGAGAGCCAGAAACCGGCTGACATCACGGCGAAGGGATCGACGATTAATACCGCCAGTAACGCCAGCGCCAGGGTACGGCCCGGACTGAGACGCCGATTGAAGATGATCGCCAACATCACCACCGAGAGCATGATCAGGGCGCGCTGCGTGGGGATGGAAAACCCCGCCAGAGCCGCATAGACCAGCGCGGCCGCCATCGCACCCCAGGCTGCGGCTTTGGGTGCAGGACAATATAGCATTACAGGTCCGGAAAAACGCCAGAGCCTGTTCAGTAACAGAAACATCAGACCGGCTACCAGCCCTATATGCAAGCCGGAAATCGCCACCAGATGACTGGTGCCGGTTTTTCGCAGCCACCGCCACTGGTCTGGCGTGATCAGGCTGCGTTCACCGATGGACAGCGCCAGCAACAGTCCCGTGCTGTGACTGCCACGGGTGATTTTGATAATATGATCACGGATTTTTTCCCGCAAACAAAGCATGAAACAGCTTGAAGAAAAGTTTGCTATTATATGATTTTTATCTGATTTTCTAATATAACCTGTCGCACGAATACGATGCTGAAACAACCAGCCTTCATAGTCAAACCCTCCCGGATTCATCAAGCCATGCGGTCGTTTCAGGCGAACCTGCAACTGCCAGTACTGACCCGCATGCAGATTTTCAGATCTGCCGACATGATACCAGCTAAGCCTTACTCGCCCCGGCGAGGGGTAGACCTGTCCTGCCCGGGAGAGGCTTTCAATCTCGAATTCAAACCGGGTGCGACGGAAATTCTGCTCCGGCAGGCTGCTAACCCGCCCTCTGATCAACACATCCCGGCCCTCAAGCTCTGCGGGCAGTGAGTGCGCAAGAATCAGTTGCGCCTGCAACAATATCCAGCAGACACCCGCGAGCCACCCGCCCGTCAGGCGCCAGTAGCCTGGCAACAACAGCGCCATGAAAACAGCCGGAAGCAGCAGAAATGACCATTCCATCGCCGGTAAAATCCGGAACCACTGAAGCGAGAGAATTCCGGCCAGAAAGGCCATAACACCGGTTCGAAGGAGTAATCTTGAACGCATTTTTTCATCCTTGAAGATTTGCGTGGAAAAATTTGTATTCTGATAATAAAAAACAGCGCCAGATCCATTACACTATGCGCGATCACATCCTGCTACGCACTAAACCTAAGGTATCCCCACAAAATAATGCCTAAAATTAAACAGATGAAAGAAATATCCGCCAATGAACGCGAATATTTTATGTTGATGTGCCTGAGGCACAGAATACGCCAATCAATGCTGTCGTCTTTATTGGCGTCTATTCGCGTTCATTGGCGGATAGATAAGTGTCTGGCTTTTAAAAAATATTCGTGGGGATACCCCCGCACTTAAACACTAACATAGATCTGCCATGCCAAAAAAATTCATTAAGCGCTATATGCCGGATCATAATAAAATCCGCAATAATCCTCAGCTAAACCGTTTTTTCGGCACCCTGCTCCATGATCCTAATCTCCTGCACCTGAATCGACGTTCGGTTTCCCGTGCATTTGCTGTGGGCCTGTTCATGGCGTTTGTTCCGGTTCCCTTTCAGATGTTCCTGGCCGCCGCTGGTGCGATTATTTTTAGAACTAATCTACCTATTGCTATCGGCCTGGTCTGGGTGTCCAACCCCATCACCATGCCGCCTCTGTTCTATTTTTGCTACAAGATCGGCACTTTGGTATTACAAACGCCGGCACATCATATTCAATTTGTGCTCTCCATCAGCTGGCTCATGACTGAGCTTGCCAGTATCTGGCAGCCCTTTCTTCTGGGATGTTTTGTCGTCGGCAGCCTTAGCGCCCTGATTGGCGCCGCTGCCGTCCGCCTGCTCTGGCGACTGCATGTTATCCGTCATCTGAAACAACGGCGGCTGCGAATAAAAAAAATCTGACCCCAGAACAAACTGCCTGTCTTCCCCATACAGGCGGCTAAGACCAAGGCCATAGCGCCGACATAACAGAAATAAAAGTTTCAACCAACTGTCAATTAACGGCAACAAACCACCTCTAAAATCGTATTTCTGAGGTCAAAGCTAAAGTATTTAGCCGCGTGGTTTGTCGTAAATATTCTGTATAACGGCCTTGACCGCACTTCCCCGGAGAGGCATCTGTTGCGAACATTCAAAGCATCGCAAAAAAACAGACTCTTACCCTTGTCAAATTTCAATATGATGGAGCATTTTAAATGAAAAATATCAAATTTAAAACAATAGCCGCCGGTATGGCGTTTACGCTGGCGGGCATTTTTGCCGGTCAGGTCATGGCCCACTCATTGCCTGCGTTGAACGGCATGGATAATGATGATGCCCTCGCAACAGCAAACACGTTCATAAACAATGCGCGCGATAACGAGCATCGCGACGATCAGGCACACCGGTTTGTCCAGAGACGGCATGAAGAACGGAGAAAATTGAAAGTCGCCCTGTGGGGAGATGAATTCTATAACGATGACCCTGCAACAAAAGCGGCTATGATCAAACAGACCGTCACGTCTATGAACAATCATGACCTCGATTTCACCCTGTTTGCCGGTGACACCAAAAATGGTCATACGCTGTGTACCGACACCGCTATCGGCCAGAATGTCGTCGACATTTTCAACCAGATCAATGCGCCAACATTATATTCTGTGGGCGACAACGAATGGACTGACTGTCATCGAGTCAGCAATGGCAGCTATGATCCCATCGAACGCCTGGCTTACCTCCGGAACGTGTTCTTTAGTAAAAAAGCAAGCCAGGGGAAACACCCTGTAAAAGTAGCTCGTCAGGGTGCTCTCGGACAGGCCTATAGTGAAAACAGCCGTTTTGTAAAGAGTAATGTCGAGTTTGTCGCACTGCTTGTCCCCGGAAGTAATAACAACTTTGTTGCCACAAGCAAAGAATGCCACAAAAAATCGAATCGCACGCAGGCCGATTGTGATGCCGCTACCGCTGAATATATAGCGCGAAATAAAAAAGATATGGAGTGGTTAAAAGAATCGTTTGCTGAAGCCAGAGAAAATCACTACGCCGGCATTGTTATTGTCATACAGGCGGATGTATTTTTTCCTTTTGAGCTAAGCGATGGTGGATACAAGAAGAAATTCCTGCCCAACCTGAACGACAAGAACGGTTATACGAACTTCTTCAACACACTCGTCAAGGAAACACACAACTATAATGGACAGGTGCTACTGGTCCATGGCGATTCGCATTACTTCAGAATTGACAAAGCCATGTTCAATGCGGACGGCACGCTCACCAAAAACTTCACGCGTATTGAGGTTTTCGGTAACAAGGATAATAGCTGGATTGAAATGACGGTTGACCCGAAAAGCAAAAATGTCTTCTCATTTAAACCCGTTATTCTGAGATAACGATTATAGGCTGTCTTGTGAGGGTGCCTGGCAACAGGCACCCTCGCTTGCAGTTAAACGACCCTCCTCGCAAAAATCGGACAGCACCTTGCCAGGGAATTGTCCGGAAATCTTTCAGACTCCCATCGCAACAATCATTTTTACGTATCAGGCCACACAATCAGGCTGCCGTTGGCAGCGATGCTGGAAGGCGAATATGCCGCTTGACTGGCATCCTCTGGCTTTGCCACATAGACACATCGACTCGAAGGACCGACAGTGATGGATATAGTAAGTAGAAAATCCGAGGATCAAAATCTGTTTCTGGCGGGCATATCTGAGCTGGCATTTTTCGACTACACTTATACTTTGTCTAATAAGTGGCAGATACCCGATATATGGATTCGATCATTCGCTATATATTTTCCCGACCGCTACTCACCGCCCTGCTGGTAGGCACCAGCATCCATCTTTTTAATCAGCTTAACCTGTATCTGGCCTCCGGCGTCCTGCATTTCCGGCAGTGGCAAAACGGTATTTTTAATCATACGGCTTATACCCTGATTGACGTTCTCATCCCTTTTTTCGTGCCCTGGATGGTCGCCAGCTTTGGCTGTTATCTGTCCCGTTTTCGCCAGCAGCAGGTCATGAACATGTTTCCAGACAGCAACCCGGATATCGTCATGTCACTGAATAATTCAGGTGTTGTTCAGTACGTCAACAAGTCCTGCGAAACCCTCCTTAAACAGCTTGGCATTGATCGCACTAATGCCACCTGTCTGCTGCCTGAGCATTTTCATACCTCTGCCCATACCGATAGAGACGGACATAACCCCACCACCGAGTCCATCCGTCATGGGCAACAGATCTTTCATTTTCGTCTCATGCGCAGTGATAAGCACACTCTTGTCATCGGCCATGACATTAGTGATCTGTATGCCCAACACAACCGGCTCGAAGGCGTGGTGCAACAATTTCATAACATGACTGAATACATGGACAGAACGCTGGAAAATTATGATCCCCTACACTTTGACGCCGACGAATATGATCAACTGATCATTGAAAAACTGTTTTCAAAAAAAGCCATTGCCACTAATAACAATCCCGAGCATGTCTTTCTACTTGACTGGAAAAAAAGTAAGCCGGGCGGCTATCTCTACTCTATCAGCAACGATACTGTCTATCGCCGGGAATATATCGAGCTTGAAGACGATGTCAACCGCTATGCCATCATGTCCGGCGAAGAAGAAGTGGTGTTCATCAACTGGGAGGAGGATGCTGATAATCTTCAGGATTTTCAGGAACGATTTCATCCCCAGGTACGCCGCCATATTGGCATCATTGAACGTTACACCACCTACCGTAGTGGCGACGTCGCCATTATCGCTTTTTATCACGGACGCAAGCTAGACCATTATGACGCCATGATACTTAAGGCGCTGGCAACTTTTTCCCAGTCCCTGCACCGTATCGCAGAAGAAAACCGGGAAACCGAACGCGCCTTTCTTTATACGGTCGATGCCCTTGCCCGTGCCGCAGAAGCCAACGATGAGGACACTGGCGCCCATATTGTACGCATTAACGAATATGCGAAGATCCTGGCTGAGGAAATGGGCATGGATGAACACTTCGTTAATATTATTCATTACTCTGCGCAAATGCATGATGTGGGTAAAGTTCACGTCTCTCCAGAGATTCTGAAAAAACCGGGCAAACTAACCGATGAGGAGTTCAGCAAAATGAAGGCCCACCCGGCTTACGGCGCCCGTATTCTGGGTGATTCACCGCGACTGGCCATGGCCAGGGAAATCGCCCTTTATCACCATGAAAAATACACTGGCAAAGGCTATCCCCATGGCCTTGCTGGCGACGCCATTCCCCTGTCTGCCCGTATTGTCGCCCTTGCCGATGTCTATGATGCACTGCGCCAGGAGCGAGTCTATAAACCCGCCTTTTCCCATGAGAAGACGGTACACATTATTACTGAAGGAGACGGGCGCACCCTGCCGGATGATTTTGATCCAGAGGTGCTAGCTGCCTTCAGGCGCACTGAAAAAGATCTGGATCACATTTTCCACAACTACGTCTAAAATCCCCCCTGCCTGAGATGACAGACCGCCCAATACCATGATGCGTTACTCAAAGAAATAAGCCACTCGTAGATTGGGCTGAATGAAATGAAGCCCAACAAGGCAAGTTTGTGAGAAACGGTGGCCGCGCCTAGTCCCCGGCCAGAAACTGGTCGCATTGGTTGTCGGCCGACAGGTAGATGTCATGCGCGTCGCAGATGCCATCATCCTTGCGCACCGAGCCGTGCCCCGAGCCAAGCGTGATCATGCCCTTGAACACATGTTCAAGATAGGCAGGCGAGTTGCGAAAGTGGGCGCAGTTGATGCAACGTTTGAAGTCGGTCCTGGTTTTCACTTGGTCTGCCTTCATCGGGGTTTGTCTTCAGGGATAAAGTCCACTCGATCATCGGGAGAGCCGCCAACGGCCTGTGAGACCGTTGGCGGTTTCGCCGATCAGTGACTGCTGAGCGTTTGCCAGTAATGGGCAAACACGATGGTTGACAGTATAAAGCCGAGCGTGACGTTGACCACCACGCCCGCACTGAACGCCCAGAACGGTTTTTTGCCGACGCTGGCCAAATCACGGAAACGCGTGGTGAGTCCGATACTGAGGAAGGAGAAGATGAAGGCCCAGGTGCGCATCGCCTTGATCGGGCCGGTCAGTACGGGGACAACCTCATGCTTGTACTCAGCCAGCGTAAACTGGCTTGAGATCACCGTCATGATCATGGAAGCAATGAAAAAGCCGATCACAAACTTCGGGAACCGCCACCAGATGTCGCCTATGTTAGGCTTGGCGCCGTCCTTGATATCCCAACGGGTGGTAGCGATTACCGCCAGCACCAGCGCCCAGATGCCGATCCAGATGTCACGGCCGACTACTTTCATCAGGGTGAAGGCGTTGACCGCATCGTCAGGCGAGCCGGGGATACCCGCAACATGCCCGGCCAGATTTCCATAAGCCTGGGCGGCGGCAAAGCCAGCGGCATCGGCGAATTCGGAGGTTCCAATCCAGGCTCCGGCGACGCCGGTATGAAGCCCCAGGAGACGGGACACGCCCGGCAGGAAGAAGATCATGACGATGGCCCACACGATCACCAAAGTGATGGCAATCGGCGCAGCATCCTTCTTGGCCCCGACGGCCCCGGCAATGGCAATCGAACCGGATACCCCGCAGACTGCGCCACCAGCGCCAAGCGTGGCGGCCAGACGTTTATCGATACCCATCTTGGTGGCGACGAAAAAAATCACCAGGAAGGTCGTAATGGAGACAATCGCGGCCTGCGCGATAGCCACCGGCCCGCCCCAGATGATAAGGGTGAAGGGTAAGGTAGCACCGAGCAACACAATGCCAGTCTTGATGTAATACTCGACGCGGAAGCCGGTATCCATCCATTTGGGCAAGCCAGTGGTGTTGGCAATCAGCATACCTATGACCAGGGCGACCAGCGGGGGTTCGAGGTTATAGTAATGAGCCTTGTCCCAGGCGCCGAGGGTAAAGATGATGATCGCGACCACGTAGATAAACAGAAATGAAGGCAGGAATTCCGATAGCTTATGTCCCAGAACCTTCATACTGATGCCAAATACAACACTCCACAAAATGAATTGTGCGACATATTGGCTAATATGGGCGCTGAAGGCTGCCCACATCTGGCCCAGGTTAGTCCAGCGTGACGGCGTGATGGTGATCCATTTGATGCTGGATCCGTTGATGTAAAATAGATAGGCGACGATGATAATACCGAGACCGAGCCAGATAGCCCACCAGTCTTCCTTGAGATATAACTCCTTCCATCCTACGCTGTGGACTCGTTCTCCTTCTTCTGAAGTTCCCATGAGTGACCTCCTACAGTAGTTTGTGATCTTTATTTTGATTGTTGACTATTGATTATTATTATATTATATAATATTATTATTATTATAGGGAACGTGCGCATGCCCTCCGGCAGCTACGTTATTTATCCCGGCAGAGGTTGACCGGCCCTCTGTCATTCGGCTCTGTTAGCTGAATGCTGTTTTTACTTGGGCCAGTATAAGAAAAATAAAAACAGTAAGTCAAGAGCAGAGAGGGCGAATAAATAATTAAACAGATAAAAGAAATATCCGCCAATGAACGCGAATAAACGC
>CAZQVV010000110.1:0-8827 GCA_964596835.1 uncultured Thiohalophilus sp.
ATTAAACCCAAAGAGATTAACTTGCCGTTCGTCCTACCCCCATTCCCGCCAGGCTTTGAGAAGCGGAAAATAGAGCGCCATACGGATGTTACGCGGCTCCATTTTCTCTAAAGCTGTGGCATAACGGTGTAACTGATAACGATAGCGTTCCTGTTCGCGATCAAGAAAAGTCTCCAGCCCGGCGCCGGTATGACTCCCTGTTTTATAATCAATGATCCAGCGCGTGCCGCCTTTATCTATGAAAGTTCGATCGATAACCAGTCGCTGAACCTCATCGCCGATACGCAGACTCAGCGCCAGTTCACAGGCAGCCTCTTGGTGTGTGCCAGAGAGTATCCAGCGTCCACGCTCATCGCTCAGGGTGTTGCCAATCGCGGTAACGACCTGCTTTACCGCGGGCGCCAGTGAGTCATGCGCAACACCCGTTTGCATGAGCATCGACTCGGCCCGTGAATAAAGCTCTGCCGCTGTCGGGAGCTTATAGCGTTCTACACCCTGGCGGGCAATTTGTTCCAACAGGCGATGTGCGACGACCCCCACATGCCGAGCGCTGTCCCCGGCCCAGTCAAATTCAAGCTCAATGTGCGTAGCCTGTTCTGAGTCAGACGCTTCTTCCTCTGTTTCCATCGGCGACTCAAATTGAATACCCGGCGGTGGTGCCGGACATTGCCAGTCAGGCACAAGGCGAGAACGCGGCCGATATTTAAAAGCATTATTCTCAGCCTCGGCGGATTCATCCCTAGCCGCCTCCAAATCGAGATCCTGCCCGGCCATTTGTTTTTCAAGTTGTTTTTGAAACTCCCCCACCACCGCAGGCCAGAGACTGGCAAGCAAGGTATTCCTGCCTGGCTGACGCAAATCGTTATGATTATCCGTCTCGGTATGGGCAAACAAATGCAGCTGTTGTTTTGCCCGCGTCACAGCCACATACAGCAGGCGTGCATTCTCCAGGTATTTTTTATCCGTTTCCAGCGCCTGAATATAGTCAGCCGTTTTGTTGTGCTCGCCCTGGGCCGATTTGATCGGCCCAAACAACAAATCCGTATCGCCATGCACACCCGGCTGTTCCAGCCAGTAAAGTAAATGCGCACTGTCCGCTTTAGGTGCTTTTCCCAGACCGGGAATGATTACCGTATCAAACTCCAGACCCTTGGCCTTGTGAATGGTCATCAACTGCAAGTGACCGTCTGCACCCGTATCCGGCTTTGCATACAGTCTTTCTACCCGTTCCTGCAATTCAGATATGATCTCTGCCTCGCTACCGTTATCCAGATCTTCAAGCAGAGAAAAAAATTCCTCCGCGTCCACCAGTTCAGCATCATGTAACAAGCAGGCAGGGCCGCCTAGAGCCAGCCAGGTATGCTCTATCCACTGACGCAGATTCTGCCGTGCCCGGTTCTGCACGGCCTGCTCCAGAATAGGGTGTACACGCTGAATGCGTTGTTGTCCATCTTCCGTCAGCGAAGTCAATCGAGCATCATCATGCAATAGATCCAGCAGCGTTCGCGTCTTCTCGTTTAGGCACAGCCGGTGCAGATCCAGCAGGCTTAAACCACAAGAGGGAGCACGTAATATCGACAGCCAGGCAATCCGATCCGCCGGATGCCATAAGGCCCGGGTCAGGGCCAGCAGATCCTGCACCACAGGGCGATTGACCAGCGCATCAATATCCACCGCCTGAAAGCGAATCCCCTGCCCCCGTAGCTGTTTGCTGATCTCTAGCAGATGACTACGGTTGCGCACCAGGACAGCTATACTCTGCTCTGCCGGGCTGCTGCGAATGATAGTAATAATCTTTTGCGCCTCTGCCCGATCATCACGGCCAATAAGCGTATGTACATTGACAGCCTGTTCGGATGTCGCGGCTTTTGCTGTAACCGAGGCGGCATAGCGGACTGCGCCGCTAACCGGATCACTCTGCACCGGTAAAATAGTCGGAAACTTTTCATTCGTCCAGTCGACGATGTTTTTGCAGGATCTGAAATTTACCCGTAGTTGTAAAAAATCCAGTTTTTTATGCGCCAGTCCTGACTGACAGGTTTCCAGAAACAGGCCGACTTCGGCTTCACGAAAACGATAAACAGACTGCATGGGATCGCCCACCAGAAAAAGACTACGCCCATCGTTTTCTTCCCAACCCGCGATTAGATTTTTGAGCAGCGCATACTGGTTGATCGAGGTATCCTGAAACTCGTCCACCAGCAAATGCTGAATCTGGTAATCCAGCTTCAGCGCCAGATCGCTTGGCGCATCCCCCTGCCCCAGCGCCTGGATTGCCCGCAGTGAAATTTCCGCGAAGTCTACTTCACCCCGCTCCTGAAATATCAGACGCAGATGTGCGACCGAATAGGGCAACAAGGCAAACAAAGCATTGAGGATTTCCCATTCGTGATCGCGGTAATGGGTGGCAGGCAGATTTTTCAACCCCGCCAGTCGTTTGCGAAAATCTTCATTCCCAGACAGAACCTGTAGCAAGCTCTGCATGCGCTCCTTCATTTCAGCCAGGCGTGCTTTTTCTTCTTTATTCCGGCTGCTGCCCGGCGCGGGAAAGCCTTGGGCAACGGTGATGCGTTTGCGCCAGCTCCCGTCTTTGGTCTGCAACAGTTCCGCAATAGCCTGCCATTGCGTTAGCGCCTCAAGCCTGGCTTGCGGGAGAACTTCGATATTCCGACAACTCGCAATAAGTGCGTCATCGGCACAATGAATGGCCGCAAAGTGCAGCAGGCTTAACAGCTCATCAGACTGCTCCAGGGGCAGGCTTTGGGCCAGACGCAGCAATGCTTCTAGCACTATATTTTGCAGCGCCTGTTCGATATTCTCGCGTTCAAGACGGGGATCATCCGGATCCGCCACATGCCGCAACCATTGATCGCGGCGCACCAGCATGTCCGCGAGCAGCTCACGCAAATTATCCAGCCGATTGTCCAGGTGACCCAGTAAAACGGCGATATGCCGCGCACTGTCAGACTTGCTTTCAAGTTGACTGAGAGTGGATTCGGCGGCTTGTAGATAGAGTCGGCGACTCTCTTCAACCACACTGGGTACGGCGCCAAAACTGGAGAGTAAGGGCATTTGCGCAGCGAGCTTGCTACAGAAGGCATCAAAGGTCTGAACCCGCAGGCATCCCGGATTATCCAGTAACGACCAGCCCTGCGCCCGATCCTGCTGTAGCGCTTTTTGAGCCAGACGCCAGGTGACTTTTTCATAGTCTGCGTCCGGCTCAGGAAAATCCCGAGCCTGCTGCAATGCGCACAGAATCCGCGCCTGCATTTCACCGGCGGCCTTGCGGGTAAAGGTAATGGCAACGATGGACTCCGGTCGTTGCACGCAACTCAGAAGCCGCAGATAACGCTGGGTCAGAAGGCCGGTTTTGCCTGATCCGGCCGGTGCCTGGACGATAAATGAATGGTGGGGATCCAGCGCCTGTTCACGTATCGTCTGATCGACGGGAAGCGAATAGGCGCTCATAGCCCGGCCTCCCCGGTTTTTTCCTGATTCTGGTTTTGATCCTGAAGTTGCTCATGGATCCGGCAGAGGGTGCTCAATTCACAGTAGCGGCAGGTTTCGCCGGGCTTTAAGGGATCGGCATCAGCCATGCCGGTTCTAAAATCCGTACCCAGTTTTTCGACCGTGGTTTTCCAGTTCGCCAACACGGCCGACCAGGATGACATCTCCCGAGTCTGCGTCATATCCTCATAGCCTTTTACTTTGGGGATCCACTCAGACTCTTCGCAAACCCCCTTGAAGCCCAGTTCTTTAGGATGCAACTGGGCAAATAGAATCCCCGCCAGCGGTTCCTGTATCACGCTGGCATACAGTGGCAACTGGGGTTCTTCCGGGCGCTCACCAAACCACTGACGGGCCGCTACCTGCCCGGTTTTGTAATCAATCACCAGAAGACGCCCGTCTTCCAGTTTATCCAGCCGATCCAGTTTCAGTCGAATCGGCACGCCGCTGATCTGTGTTTCCAGTAGTTGTTCGGTTTCCAGCACCTGGAACGGTGTACGCTGTTTTTCAATCTCCAGCCAGTCCAGGACATAGTGTTGCAGCCGTTGCTTCTCCAGCTTCAGATATTCACCTGAAAATGACTGCGGCAATGCTTGCTGTGTTTCCCGGATGGCAAGACGCGACATATCCTCCACCAGTTGATGCAGAGCATTATTATTTAATTTTAAAAGGCAGGCCTGTGTTTCAAGCGTATCCCAGACAAGTTCCAGCACCCGATGGAGCAGCGTTCCGCGTGACATCGGATCAAGACCAATATCCACCGTTGCAAAGGGACGCGCCGCCAGGCGCAGTTCGGCAAAGGCCCTGAACGGACAGTTAGATTGCAAACGAATGATGCTACTGCCACCGCCTGTTTTTTCTTGCGAGAGTTCTATCGTTGGCGCAACATCTTCGGTCAGTGACTCTTGTTGCTGCTGGGCGCGAATCAGATCCCGCCAGCTCGGTCCCTGCCAAAGCGCCAGCGCAGACGGCTCCCGCCGGGGTAATTTATTAAACAGCGAACTGGGCCGCAGAGATTCTGCCCCGGCCCCGCTCGCCGGGTAACTGACCACGATAGTCTTTGCACTGATCAGCAGACGCCGGGTCAGTTTACGCGCCACCGCCAGCTCGCGTGTCGCCGTTGCATGCGGCATCTCATGCTGACGTTGCAGCGCCAGGGAAATAAAAGGATTTGGGCGTGCGGTGGCCGGCCAGACATTATCACTCATCCCCATCAACCACAGAGCATCGAACTGTAGACCACTGGCCTCATATAAACCCAATACCTGTACCCCAGCCTCGGGCGATTCTGGCTGGAAGGTTTGCTCATTCGCCAACTGGCGCAAATGACCCAAGGCCTGTTGCGCACTCATCGGTCCACTGTTCAGCTGCCCGCCAATGAGATCAAACCGGGCAAAGGCTGTCAGCAATTCCCGCCAGGCTTCGTGAGTCTGATATTCTTCACTGTAGAGGCTGCGCCCGATCGACCAGCCGGCTGCCTTCAGATAACGGGAAAACTGTTCCACCCAGCGCCCGGCAAGATCCCGGACGGGTAGTGAATCAATAACATGGCTTAGCGCACGAAGATGCTCGGCCAGTACCGGGCAGTACCAGGGCTGGGTTTCCTGCGCCGCAAAAAAGATCAGCGTCCTGAGGGACACCTCCGGCTCAGCGGTTTCCCGCAAACGCCGATCCAGCAGCGCACGCTGCTGGGATTCGCTTTCCCAGCCCGCCATAAAAGGCGACAGCAACAAGGCGCTGGCAGTGGTCAGATCAACCCGTTTCCTGCTTAGGGCCAGTACATGAAAAGCCGTCTGTATCAGTGGATACCAGCTTAATGGCTGTCCCAGAGAAATATTAAACAGGGGTGCGGAGATGTTTGATGGTGTGAATGGCGCGCTTGAGAGTATGGATGACAGTTCCCGAATGATAGTCCTGCGCCGCTGCTCCAAATTGGGCACGACAATAGCAATCAATGCCTCGGGGGTTTCCGTGAGATGCTGCCGCAGCCAGCGCACCATAACATTAATCTCATCACGCTCGTCAGCACATTCGACGAGGACACGATCAGCCTGCCGATCTTCAGGCATAATCCAGCGGATCTCGCAGCCTGAATCATGCAGGATTGCAAACAAATACTGTTGCTGGGGAGTGAGTTCATCAAAGCCAGCCAGTAGAATGGTTTGCCCGACAAAGGGATTATTACGGGCAAACACCTCGGCCAGTTGCTGCGGAATTTGAGCCGAAGAAAGCCAGCAGTTGGTTTTACAACAGGCCCGGAATTGCGTAGACCAGCTGAGGAAGGCACGAGCATCTTCATTCAGTTCAGGCACATCGGCTGAATCTTCAAGCCGCCAGGCATGCAGTAATTGCCAGGCCTGCTGTACCTGCCGAGCGGTGGCATGAGGGCGTAACAGGACTTCGCCTTCGGGAGAATGACGAATGATATCTTCCCACAATAGCGCTTCCTGCTGCGCATTCAACACTATTTCCGCTTCAATCGCTCCGTTGATCAGCAAGGTTTCCCGCGCCTGATCCAGCCAGTTTTGCAACGGCATAATGGCAGGCGTGAGCCAGACAGTCTGCGCACGGGCGGCGGCATGGCGGGCAAAATTTTGACTGAGAAAACGGGAAAGTCGAAGGTTGCCCGTCAGTAGACAAGCACCCTGCTGAAGACCTTGAAAAAGTTGAGTCTGTGTAATGACCTGCGGTTCAAGCACCTGCTCTGCACCCTGTCTGGAGTCGAAATTAGGTGCAGTATACTACTATCCAGGCCAATATCTGGTTCCGATCCCCGTGCCCAGATCGGCTTCGATGAGCCGTTGTCTGACTTCGAGGAGTTTCTCGATGAGTGCCGGTTCCCGTTTCTCATAAGCTTCAGCATTCGGAATGCGTTTTACCACCACGCCCAGCAATTCAGTAATGGCATTGCCGATTGAGTTCTGACTGATGGTAACGATCAGCTTGCCTTCATCATTACGATAAATCAGTTGTTTAAAGGCCGCTTGCCAGCGAATCGAGTTGGCATACCTGGCATCGGTAATACAGATATCTCTGACCTTCTTGGCGGTCTTGAGGAAATCATTGTTGAACAAGAGAGTGTGTTCAATCTGTTCGGGGAAATACGCATCTTTCGGAAGCGGTGCATTACGGGTCGAAACCTGGGAGAAAAAGGTGCGATAGAAATCGATAAAGCCTTTGAGAATCTCATCATACTCACGCCAAAAGCAGATATCTTTCAGCGCGTCCACTCCGCCCTGAATTTCCCAGCTTGGTAGACCCCGTGGATAACCGGTCAGGGCAAGCGTTGAGGCATCGCTTCTGACCGGATTGAGGATATTTAAATCCAGCGCATCGAAGAACTGGCGATAAACATCACGCATATAAGACTGGAACAGGCTGTTCTGACCACCGTCAGTGAGATTGGGGTTGTCAGGATCAGTCAACTCGGCAGCAGACAACTGTTTTTTGTCAAACACAATAAAGTGATTATGCAGCATGCGGATACTGGGCACGCCGGGTGAGGTCAGGGGCCAGGTTGCATCCAGACTGGCCTCTCCCGCCAGGACCAGTGCTTCGTCCGGATCGGGATATTTCTCCAGCATATATTCTATAATAATCTGATTCATCCGGTTCCAGACATGTTTGACATTCTCCGGCACCTGGGTGCGGCGTACCGGTCGGCCAAGAGGATTGAGGATGCACTCCGAGGTATTGTAAATAATAGAAGTATCAAATTCGTTGCTGTGCCCCAGCGCCTTGCGGTACATGAGCAGGTTCTCCGGATTCATCAACAGACCGTTGTTGTGTGTCAGGTCATTCAGGTTTTCGGTGCTGTTAAAGAATTCATTGGGCTTCATGCCCTCGGGCACGTCTAGCGGAATGGGACGAAAGGGGGTAACAATTTCTCTTGGACCGGACTTCATGGCATTCCTCTGGAATTTTTATATCGACTCACAAACTTTGCAACCACAAGGGAAGCAACCGGGTTTTATGATAGTCGAGAGCAACAAATAAGCATACCCTGATATACCCAGAGCTTTGTAATACCAGAGAAAATCCAGTTAATGAAGACCGTAAAAGGACCCAAGCCTGAATTAGGCGGATTCTCCTTCGATCAAAGCTTGCACTGATGTGCCTGGTTTAGGGTACAGCGTTATATGACATCTAAAATAACTGTTCATAATATTAAGAGCACTTGTAATGCTCCACGTTCGTGGTGAGTCCTGGGTGCATCGAAGGGTCGAACCATGAACGTGGAAATGCTGAAAATGGAGTCCTTAATCTGCTTGTCCTTCGACAGGCTCAGGACGAACGGTAATTTCTCGACAGGCTTCCTTCGACAGGCTCAGAACGAATGGTTATTCCTGACGTGGACGGGTATTTGGAACGGCTATTTAGCCACAAAATATAAAAAACAAGAATACTTCTATCGGAGTAATCGGGAAAATTTCCCGACATATATTTTAAGAAAACCGATCATTTCTTTTAGGTTTATTTGCAATTAATGGCATGCATTCCTGCGTAAAAACGTGGGGATGAGGGTTCCACACAGAAGTTCGATCTTAATTATAAAAGTTGACGTTTTTTAAGCATGCAGGTATAACTTTGTGAGTTTAGGTCGGTACTGCTATAGTTAATGGAACAGCAGTGTCACGCTGATATTGATTTTACAATGTTCAACAACAAATAAGGAGTGGCTTTTATGGTCGCAAAAAAGAAAACGAAAAAAACTCTCTCTAGTGCAGCAGCCGAAAAGACGGTGGAAACTGCGATGGCTAGCCTGGCGGAGGTAGCCACCACTTCCTCCCAGGTAATTGTAACGCTAAGCAAAGAAAGCAGGAAACTCACAACCGTCACCAGGCGCCTGAGCAAAAAACGGGCCTTGTTGATGAGAAAGAAAAAATCCGCCACTGGCAAAATGAAAATGGATCCTAATGCGGCGAACAGGAAAAACGTAAAACTGATAGAAAATGAGATCGCCGCAATAAGGAAGGAAGCGGCCAGGGTAGCAGAACAGAAAGCGACCCTCACTCCTGAAATGGCTGCCTTAAAAACTATCTCAAAACGGGCTATGACCTATACCAAGGCACTGGAACGAGCAGATAAGGTGCTCAATAAACCAAAGAAAAAAAGACGCCGGAAAAAAGCTGTGAGAAAGGTAGCGGAAATACAGGTATAAAACTGCGGATTGCAAACAAAGAAAAAACCCGGTACACAAACGTGTACCGGGTTGAGCACAATCTTCTAAATAGCTATTCCAAATACCCGTCCACGTCCTGAATAACCGTTCGTCCTGAGCCTGTCGAAGGAAGCCTGTCGAAGGAAGCCTGTCGAAGGA
>CAZQVV010000111.1:0-8817 GCA_964596835.1 uncultured Thiohalophilus sp.
TTTTCAACGAAATAAGCCTGTCATCCTTCGACAGGCCCAGGATGCACGGTCTTTTCAACGAAATAAGCCTGTCATCCTTCGACAGGCCCAGGATGCACGGTCTTTTCAACGAAATAAGCCTGTCATCCTTCGACAGGCCCAGGATGCACGGTCTTTTAATCATTCTGGGCGTCACTCTCCGCCGTTTCTTGAAATATATCACTGACACAGGTCACCTAGAATCGTGCAGTGACGAATATAATCCAGACGCACCTGATGTCGGTGATTTTCTTCGTCAAGGACAATAATAAATTCCTCACTCGCACGCGTGAGAAGATCGACCGGTCTGACTTTGTGTAATTGCAGGAAATTCTGTTTGTCCTGCCATGCCAGTCGCAATGCCTGATTCTGTACGATAGCACATTCATAGCGGGAATAATCGGCACAGGGGATGGGGTGGTAAGGCGTTTTGTTTTTATTCATTGAGTGATCTCTGTGTCAGTCAGGTAAAAACAGTTCAAGTAAATCATTTAAAAAACGTTGCCCATCTTCTGTTGGCATAATGTGGTCTTTTTTCCATTGTATCCAGCCTCTTTCTTCGGCCTTTCTTAATGGTTCCTCGGCAAGACTCAGGGGCAGCCCCGTGTGTTGCATAAACAGCTCAGCGGAAAAACCTTGTCGTAGACGTAGCGCGTTCATCATGAATTCAAGGCTCGCCTCCTTTTCGGAAAGCACCTGTATCCCACCCAGTCGTTTTTCACTGCCTGCATGTTGCAGGTAAGCCGCAGGTTGTTCTATTTTCCAGCGCCGACAAATGGTCTGCGTATCGGCCTGGCTGATCTTGCCGTGAGCGCCGGCGCCGACGCCAAGATAATCGCCAAAGTGCCAGTAATTAAGGTTGTGCCGACATTGCGCCCTTCGCGCATAGGCCGATACTTCATATTGAGTATAGTCTGCTATAGCCAGTTTTGCCTTGCCCTGTTGTTGCATCTTCCAACTGTACTCATCAGTGGGTAGCGTAGGAGGATGTTGGTGAAACAGAGTGTTGGGTTCGATAGTGAGTTGATACCAGGAAAGGTGTGCCGGCTCCAACGCGATGGCCTCATCAAGATCAGATAGTGCCTGGGCGAGTGTCTGCTGCGGCAGAGCGAACATGAGATCCAGATTGAAATTATCCAGCCCAGCGGCGTGCGCCGCTTCAGCTGCATTATAGGCATCCCGGCGATTATGGATGCGTCCGAGTTTTTGCAGGTGATCATCGTTAAAACTTTGAACGCCGATAGACAGCCGGTTAATGCCTATGGCCTGGTATTCATTGAAACGCTGTCGTTCTATCGCGCCGGGATTGGCTTCCAGCGTGATTTCGATATCCGGGGTAAAGGCCAGTCGCTCACGCAGGGCGCTGAATAGTTTATCCAGCGCCTCGGGTGAAAACAGACTGGGTGTGCCACCGCCGAGAAAAATACTGCTAATCGACCGGCCCCAGATCAGGGGCAGCTCCTGTTCCAGATCGGCAATCAGTGCGTCGATATACTTCGTTTCAGGAATATGGTCTTTTATAGCATGGGAGTTGAAATCACAATAAGGACACTTGCGCACGCACCAGGGGAAATGAATATAGAGTGACAGCGGTGGCAGGGTGGTAAAGTTAAACATGATTTGGCGTATGAATTTAACGCAGATTGTAGGGTGGGCACGATTTTTGTGTCCACGCGGAAACTTGAATCGGTGGGCACAAAAATCGTGCCCACCCTACGGAGCTATTGTTGTTTAAGTTGATCTACCAGTAAACGTAGCGCCTGTCCGCGATGGCTCAGCTGGTTTTTTACTTCCGCAGGTAACTGCGCCGAGGTGCAGTCGTGATCCGGGACATAAAAAACCGGATCATAGCCAAAGCCATTCTCGCCCTGCGGTTCGCGGGTAATAGCACCTTCCCAGACGCCCTGACAAATAAGCGGAGTGGGATCGTTGGCGTGGCGCATATAGACCATCAGGCACTGGAATCGGGCGGTGCGCTTTTCGTCAGGAACGTCTTGTAAAGCGTGTAGCAGTTTTTGCAAATTCTCTTCGTCTGAGGCGCCGACACCGGCATAACGGGCGGCATAAATGCCGGGTTCACCCTTGAGGGCGTCGACTTCGATGCCAGAATCGTCAGCGATGGTGGGCAGCCCGGATTGCCCAGCGGCATGGCGGGCCTTGAGAATGGCGTTCTCGACGAAGGTCAGGCCGGTTTCCTCGACTTCGGTAATGCTAAAATCTGACTGCGGCAGAACGCTGATATCAAGCCCGGCGAGGATCTGGTTGATTTCACGAACCTTGCCCTTGTTGTTGCTGGCGAGTACGACTTTTTTCATAGCATTTACCCTCAATTATAAATCGAGCACCTTGCGCTGTATTTCCATCAATTGGGCGATGGCATCTTTGCCCAGTCCCAGCATGGCGTTTAGCTCGTCTGAATCAAAGGCGGCACCTTCGGCAGTGCCCTGTACTTCGATGAAGCCGCCCTTGTCATTCATGACCAGATTCATATCGGTTTCACAGTCGCAGTCTTCCGGGTAATCCAGATCCGTCACCGCCTCGCCTTTATAAACGCCCACCGAGATAGCGGCAATCTGGCTGATCAGCGGATCGGTTTTAATGATATTGTTTTCCTGCAGATAGCGAATCGCATCGACCAGCGCCACCCAGGCGCCGGTAATGGAGGCGGTGCGGGTGCCGCCATCGGCCTGGATCACATCACAATCCAGGGCGATGCTGTTTTCACCCAGCGCTTTGAGATCCACCGCCGCACGCAGGGAGCGGCCGATCAGGCGCTGAATTTCCATGGTGCGGCCACCCTGCTTGCCTCGTGCGGCTTCACGGCCCATGCGTTCACCGGTGGAGCGGGGGAGCATGCCGTATTCCGCCGTCACCCAGCCCTGTTCCTTGCCACGCAAAAAATTTGGAACCCGGGTGCTGACGCTGGCGGTACAAAGCACCCGGGTATCACCGCATTCGATCAGCACGGATCCTTCGGCATGTTTGGTGTAGTGGCGGGTGATGGTGACAGGGCGCAGTTCATGGTTAGCGCGCCCGCTGGGACGGTGGGACATAATCAGGATTCCTGTAGCGGTAAATTAAAGCGGATGATTATACGCGCCTGCTGGGGCCGCTGCGATTTTTCTACGGGATTATTTGTCACCGTCCATTTTCATTTCGTAATCATATTCACGAATGGCGCGTTGGATTTCCTCGATGGCGCTGTCAAGCGGATTCCCTTTGGGATCTACCCGGTGTTTTTTACCCACTGGTTTGCGCCGGTGGACGGGGGGATGCAATTGTTGTAGAGAAATTACGCGAATAGCGACGGCAGTCGCATTGTCGCTTTTGGGGTAGCTGGCGGCCTCGGCGCATTCGGCCAGATCATTGAGCGCTGGATCCAGTTTTTTCTGGTCCAGCCGAAGACCCATTTGCGCTTCGTCCAGCGGATCCCAGAAACCATCGGAACACAGCAACAGAACATCACCCTCCTTGATGGCGACACCCTCGCTGATCGTAATCTGGAGATCGTGAGCCGAAAGGCCAAGGCACTGGGTGACGTAGTTGCGCATGGGGTGACTTTGCAGTTTTTTCAGGGGAATACGGCCTTCCTGATAAAGCTGCTCCACATAGGAATGATCGGTGGTGCGGTACAGGGACAGGCCATTACGGTATAGATAGAGGCGGCTGTCGCCGACATGCGCCCACCAGGCCATGCCGTTCTGGATCAGGCAGATGACGGCTGTCGTGCCCGGGTGCAGAGGTGGTTTATGCTCGTGACCGGTAATCAGAATTTTGTGGTGCGCACGACGCAAGAGCTCTTTCAGGAAAGCTCTCGGTTTTTCGGCCGGCAGTGGGTTGAGCGCCAGCTCTTCACTGACGGTGTCCACCAGCGTTTGGGCGGCCAGATCGCCACCCGGCTTGCCGCCCAGCCCATCGCCCAGCACCAGCACTACCCCCGCAGAGTCCTCGATGATCTCGGTACGATCCTGGTTGACGGGGCGGTTGCCCAGCCGGCTGGTACGGCCAAATTCGAACTGCATAGCTAAACGGTTCCCGTGGTGTTTTGCAGTTTGCGGGCGCTGGCATCCAGAACCTCGATCAGCTGATCGACCTTCTGCGGCCGCAGGATGGGATCCACCTCCATGGCCCAGTCCACAGCCTCAAGCAGTGATGCGGAATAAATTTTTTTGAAGGCGCTCAGTGCGGTTTTCATCGTGTCGCGTTCCCGCCGCCGGGTCGAAGGAGGGGGTGGCGTGCCTGTCATGCAGGTACGCATGGTGGCGCCGATGGCGTAAATGTCGGTCCAGGGGCCGATATAGCCACCGGGATCCAACTGCTCAATGGGAGAAAAGCCGGGTGTGACCACCTGTTTGGGCTGGAACTGACGGCTGTGCATCATTTCATGCACGGCGCCGAAATCCAGCAGCAGGGGGCTGGCGCCATGACGCAAATGGATATTGCCCGGTTTCACGTCCAGATGCAGCAGACCATTTTTGTGGATGGTTCTGAGGCCATCGAGCAGAGGCCGGAACACGGTAAGAATGAAGGTTTCGCTGAGCTTACCCTTGTGGCGCAGGATATAATTCTGCAAATTATAGCCTTCCTCGTACGCCATCACCATATAGACCGTGCCATTGGCGCGAAAAAAATTGATCACGTTAACGATGTTGGGATGCTTGAGGGTGCCCAGCGCCCCGGCTTCCTGGAAAAACAGGCGTTGGCCATGGGCAAAACGATCGGCATAACTCTCCCTGCTGGCGACAACGGTGTGAGAATCATCCCGGCGGGCAATCCTGGAGGGCATATATTCCTTGAGTACCACCTGTTTACCCTGTTGGTCGGTGGCCAGATAGACGATACTGAAGCCGCCACCGCCCAGTGTCCGTACAATGGTGTACTCATCAATGGGCGTACCACCGGGTAATTCATTTTCAAGTTTTGTCATATTGCCTTGCTCAACGCCCTGATTACATTCAAGATTAGCATATTAAGGCATTGGCAAGGCAAGACGTTTATAAATAAGGGGGTTTTTATGGTTCGCAGTATGACCGCGTTTTCCCATCAGGAAGAAAAGGGGGCGTTTGGCAGGCTAACCCTGGAGCTTCGCAGCGTTAACCAGCGCTTTCTCGACATCAATTTCAGACTACCGGAAGAACTGCGTAGTCTGGAACCACGTCTGCGTACGGTTATTTCCGATCATCTGAGCCGGGGCAAGGTGGAGTTCAGTCTGCGTTATCAGCCACCGGAAGCCGGGCAGGATGCGCTGGCACTGGACATGGATCGGGTCAGGCAGATCTCCGATGCCAGCCGTGAGATTGACCGTATTCTCTATGATCACACGCCGGTCAACGCGCTTGAGATTTTACGCTGGCCCGGCGTGCTGCAGACTTGCAGTGTGGATCAGGACGGTCTGTTCAACGCAGTTAGCATCCTGCTCGATACGGCATTGGCCGATCTGATTGCCACCCGCGAACGTGAGGGCGAGAAACTGGCTGCCGTGATCGAGCAGCGCTGTGTGGCGATGGCGACCCTGGTGGAACAGGTGCGGACAAACATGCCCGAGATCATGGCGGCCTGGCGCGAAAAATTGAAAGCGCGACTGGAGCAGGCTGGCGTCGAGGTGGATGCCGAACGGTTGGAACAGGAAATCGTGTTATTGGCCAACAAGACCGATGTGGATGAAGAAATGGATCGTCTGGCCATGCACATCGAAGAAGTCCGCCGGGTGTTGAGCGATGATCAGCCCATCGGCCGGCGCCTGGATTTTCTCATGCAGGAACTTAACCGCGAGGCCAACACCCTTGGTTCCAAGTCCGTACACGTTGACAGTACCCGCGCCTCGGTGGAGATGAAAGTGTTAATCGAACAAATGCGCGAACAGGTGCAAAACATAGAATAATGTTTTCAGGTGTTTCTCAATGTTTCAAAAGTAGCGTAAACCCCTCACAAATATAGCTTTTTTTGTTTCAGGTGTTTACAAACAATTCTCTATGTTTCAATATAGTGGTGACAGAAATGGTGACAGATTCGATATGTCACCACTCAAAAGGCAGAAAAAATAACTTTCTGTCACCACTTTTGAATCATAGAGGGCGCGACATGAACGATAAACAGATCAAATCGCTGTTACGGAAGGAATCTACTGGAAGATATTCTGCTGGAAATGGCCTTTATCTTCGTGTCAGTGAATCCGGTACCAAGTTCTGGATTCTTCGTTATACCGCCTACAAAATAAGCACCGAGAAATATGTGTGAAAATTAAACTATCGAGTACAGATAGTGCATTACACTAAGAAAAAAGCTATTAATGCGAAGGCGGCGACTAATGCTGCCAATGTTTTTACTGCAAACAACCTATATCGTGTATGGTATAAACGTTCTATAGTTGCAGGCGATTGCATGCTTTTGTAATATATTTTTATTGTTGCATAGACAAAAAACACAAAAATTATAATTAAAATAAAACTCGTAATAAAGGTATCGGAAGATATGGCAGGTCTATTGATATCACTAGGTGCGTATCTAAAATTCAAAATACCCCATAGAGATATTATAAAGAAGCCTAGCCAAACTTTTGATTTCGATTTTATTAGTTCAGAGTTATTGAGTTGTGTTTCCATTTTACAGGTTTGAGCTGTAAAGGAGTCGCTTATGTTTTTAAATCTGGAGCATTCTCTTTTAGCAATATTGCTGTCAATAATATCGGATTGCTCTAACGATTGAATAAGAGATTTCGTATATGCGATTATTCCGGCTGCGTTATTCGTTGGATGCTCTTGGCCATCAGTGTTTTGAGTTCTTTGAATGCATGTTAATTCCCTTTTTAATTGGCATATTAAGCGGAGTCCAGCATCAGATTTATCTTTTTCTGTTTTCTCAGGTATTGTGGCTATTGTGGTTAACGAGTCCTGTTTTGCTGTATGGTGTTTATGCGTGTGTATAGAGTACTTCAAATAATAGAATGCTTGACGTGCAATCAAATACTCAGAATGGTTGTCAAGGTTGGGGTTTTGTGAGTTATAGCTTAGCTGTATTATTCCATTAGGTTCTATCTTGAAATTAATTGAGCATGAGAAATAACTTGGATCAAGACTGTCTACCGGTTCTTTACTTGATGTTATATTGTTTAGAAGATTAAAATCTTCGTGCCTGTTTCTTATGTTATCTTTTATGGAGTGACATAAGGTATGTACATTCATACTATGTCGTTCCGCTATGTTTTTAGGCTCGGCGCCTTGTGGGTATATTAATAAGTTTCCGCTGAGATAGCGGTTATCCATTGAATCTGATTTATTAACCTCTGCAGTAACAATTACCCTAAACTTTCCACTGTTTTTATGAAATTCATCTGAATCACGCCAGTCTACTTTGGACTGTAAGACGATACGACGCTCATGTGAGTCACTATGAGTGGAGCAAGAGAAATTTAGGTCTACTGCATGGTTATCAGTTGATGTTGAATTTGTGAATCCGCCTTGAATTCCAACATGCATTAGCCCAAAGTCTAAGTGACCATTAATGCACGGAATCCATCCGATATATGAAATGTTTTCCATAGATCCCTTATACAAGAAAGCCTAAAAATAGGCATGCCTAAGGACGTCTTGTAGGCATATTATAATTGATTATTTTTTATACTAAGCGGCTATACCAAGCTGATGACTTTTTAGAGTCTGCTTTTACGCCATTTTTCTCAGAGTTAAGTACCATGCCATGACATAAGCCTGAGCCAAAAGGACCATCGCCTGACCCATAAAGCTTTTGCTCATTTTTAAGCATTTGATGTTTTTTATATGCATACATAACTTGAAGAGCTGCATATACAAATAATGCAGATACAATTGTAGATATGAATAAAGTCATTGATGCACTCCATATTTACCCCTAACGGGGGGGGGGGTTATTAAATATTAGGTTATTCATATGTAATAAAACTTGCGGAATTCTAGTGTAAAGCTATCTTGATATCAACTGGAAGCTATGAAACTATTCTAGTAAAAAATATAGTTTAAATCACTAAATTATTGATATTCATTAACATATACAAATAAGTTGAAGGTTGCTGCCATTGATCTCTAAATGTCGTAATTTTCTCATAATGGTGACAGATAGCTTTTTTTGCGGAATTGAATCCCCATTAAGTAATTGGTTTATAAGTAATAAAGGCATTTTATTCTATAAGCGGGTGCAGAATATAGAATAATATTTTTTCTCGTTTGTATACGATGTTGGAGTTGATATGAGTTCCCACGGAGGACCGTGTGAACCAGGAGAAATGACATGGCTGGGAAGGCCTGAAAATAACGGTGACAGCGGGGTGTCCGTTTTGTCTCGGATGATCGGAGCACGGGCGTTTCTCAGATGTTCTGCCGTGGAGGGTGAACGCTGAAGACTACTGCGGTTTTTCATCGACCATTCCCGCCAGGGCTTCCGTTGCGGCCTGGCGCACTGCATGAGCAGGGTGGTCGCGCGCCAGGTGGGCCAACGCATGACTTCGCGCATCGCCAGGGCGCAAATGACGCAAACCATCCACGATGGCCATGCCTTCCACGACATCGATCGGGTGGCGTAAAGCGCAGTGGACCAGGGGATCGGCGGCCTGGGGATCCGCCCGGTGACTCAACGCGATAATAGCCCGCATCCGCACATCCGCCAATGGATGGCCAAGCGTATGGATCAGGCGAGTTTCGTAATCGAGGGAGCGCGCCCACGCCTGGGGTGCGACCCCGCAAAAAGGACATTGCTGAACATCCGGCGCAATCTCGGCGAAACAATGAACACAATAATTAACCCGCATCGTGCCTCCCGTGTCCTGGA
>CAZQVV010000112.1:0-2223 GCA_964596835.1 uncultured Thiohalophilus sp.
GCGTGTGATCCAGCGGTAGAGCAGGAAGATGGTCAGGGCGAAGACGATGCTGCCGAGCTAAGCTCCAACCTCAGATATCTGGTGGGAAAACCCCACAGGCTTCGTGGCTGAATAGGGCTGGGTACTGTCTTCTTGGCTGAAATGCGCTAAGTCTTTATTCCCGGTAGTCGTTATGCGTGAGGTTGGAGAAATAAAATTTAATGTAGGGTTCTCTGCCCTGCTGTGGGGCAAAGTTCAAGATAAAGTTTATAATTTTACTGTGATCTAGGAGAAAATTTGACTGGCTTGCCTTTAGTGTTGAGGAAGACTCCGATTACACCACCCAAGCTAACCTTGCCCCGTTTTACTGTCTTGTGGTTCAAGATATCCACAGAAATATGCTTTACTCCTTGTACAGTGCGTATCTTAACGCGCGGACTCTCAAATAACTGTTGAAGATTTCGGATTGCTGTTTGTTCGAGCGCCTGGAGACGTGCCGGATAGCGTACCACGCGAGTAAGTAATGTCCGATAAGAACGAAGCGACCGTGGGTTGTTCATACAAATACTCCTGAGTCCCCCAAAGGTCTGTTCTAGGGTTAACCCGGCGATTTGCGATCCGATTGTGGCCCAACGATCCGGATCATTCATATGGGTTAGTTGAACGTGGCTTAGTCCGTATTTCAGGGGAGGCAAAATATACCCTTTAAATTGCGGATCAAGGGATCCGAATCGCAGTGCAAACTCCATGTTGAATAGTGTTGCAATGGCCTCATCCGTCGTTGAGTTAAGAGACTTGGAGATTCTTCTCTGATAAAAATTCCCCCATCGATTGTCCATGAGGAGCGCAAGGGTTGCCTCGTGCGATAGATAGGAGGAAGCGATCACCATATCGGCATTCCAATAAGACTCATTCTTTCCCAAGTGGGTAGAGAAAGGAAAGGCGTAGCAGAGCAGAATCACCCGCCGTGTGATTGAGAGGCAATGCGTCGAGTAGGCTTGATCGGAGGGAACCATACGTAGGTTGAAGTGAACCGGTGGCAAGGGGCTTGGAAAGACTGCCTTAGCCGAATGGTATAGCATCGTCATCAGGGCGAACCAACGCAAGTGGGAACGTTGGCGATAGACGCGGTAGAGGGGTACGAGGGATTTGTCGGCGAGGATCGTCCAGCTCCAGTTTTTCACATGCCCATGGGTGAGTTGCACGAAATGTAGGGTACGGTAGCGTGCTCCCGAAGGCGGCGGCCAGTGTGCGTATGTCGATACCCAGTGCATGAACAGGAAATTCCCCATGCCGGTGGCAGTGGTGACATTTGGATATCTATAACGGGGCTGATGGGTTCTCGATTCGGGTCTTGGAGTGCTATGAGACGATCCAGGCTGACTGGTACATGCACTTAGCACGAGAGAGAAAGCCAAGGCGCACGCCTGCGCGATATAAACGGGGGCACCGTATCGGCGCCCCCGTGCGGATAAACAGAATTTCACACTTAACGCTATACAAACTACTGAATTCTACAGTGTACTCCTACAATCATTCCCGGCTGACACCTGGTGTGACGCACGATGTGTACCGGTGCGCTGTAGTTATTGGTAACGCTGCCAACTGCCTGGCCATTATAAAATACCGTGGCTTTGACTTGGACTCCCAAGGAATTCTGATTTTGGGTCATTGGCAAATTCGCCGAGACATAAACGCCAGTAGCGCCCTCGTTGATCAGTACCTGTCTGTTGGTTGTCAACCAACTTTTTAATGTGGCTGGATCCTGAAGATAGAGTGTATTTCCATCGATGGCATAAGGTGCTAGCTTGGTGGCTAGAACTTTGCCATTTGAGTCGAGTACCTTGACCGAGGCGATTCCGGTGGATCCTGCAAGATGTCCACCCTGCACGGTCACTTGAGCAGTGAGCACGGAAGGATCGAAATTCTGTACCATGTTGGCTGTTGGAGCAACAGCGTTTCCTCCCGCTACCAATTTGGCAACCACACCTTGTGGGCTATACAGGACTTGCGAATCAATCCCAAGAGTACTGGTTGGTTCCTGTAGGCCAAACGTCACAGTGCAGTTGGACGTGCATTTACAATTTGCGACGCATGCAGAACCTGGTGCGCATCCCCCCAGTAGGGATATTCCACCAAGAGTCAGCATGGCCGTGAGACCAAACATACTGCTTTTACTCATAAATCAGTAATTTAGACAACACCAACACCCAGGAAAACCACGCAAATACCTGCCATATCATC
>CAZQVV010000112.1:2233-8680 GCA_964596835.1 uncultured Thiohalophilus sp.
GTGGGGTATCGCGGGCAACGGTGTACGCCCGCCGCCGCCCCGAGGAAGCGGAGGCAACGCTACATAGAGGAGCAGAAGGCGCCGGAGTCTGACGATGACTTTGAGGTTATCTAGTCGGCCGGATGGCCGACCGATCCGGCTTTCAGCCGTAATCCGAAGCCACCGGCTTTAGCCGGTGGAGTATTCACACAACACCAACACCCAGGAAAACCACGCAAATACCTGCCATATCATCATTGGTTGTTGCACAAATTAGCGTCTTATGAGTAAAATATAGGTATGTTAGACGAACTCTCATATCTCAAAAATAATGAGCGTGTATTAGATGTAGGTGCAAATAACGGTGACGTTACATTACAACTACTCGATATGGACAATAAAATGGTTATCGCATTAGATTCCTATCCATGGCATGTTTCATCATTACAACACAGGTTTTCGGGGAATACCAAGGTTGAAGTTGTTGAAGGTGATTTTTTCGATAAGGATGCCGTTCCTGGAAAATTTGATATGGTTTTATTGAAAGAATTTCTAAATGCATTACCCGGAAATTTATACCAGACTGTTTTTGACAGAGCATTGGCGCTTCTGGAAGAAAATGGTCGAATTGTTATCATAGATTACAAGCCGTGGGTGGTGTACCGTCACTTTATATTTGGGTCAATGGCTCAACCCCTGAAAATAAAGAAACATATTCAAAACTTGACTAGGAGTATTCATGAAAGGCGATTGCTTTCAGAAAAGAATTTACGTCGATACTTCGTTGATTCGGAATACGATATTGAATCATATCTATATCCCGTCGATCCTCTTAATAAGTTTCATCCTCTATCCCATAGGATGATGGAACGCTTTTTCCCGGGAAAATATATGGCGGTGATCGCCAAAAGGCAGGATAAGCACATGGGTGATCTGGCATGAAGATTCTGCATGTGATTGCCAACTTGGCACCTTGCTACGGGGGGCCATCCAAAGCGTGTGTGGAAATGGCGCAGGCTTTGGTGGATTGCGGCCATGAAGTGGATGTTTTTACGACCGATCAGAACGGGCCAGGAAAGAGGATGGATGTGCCTACCGATGTTCCAATAAAAAAGGGTGGAGTTACTGTTTATTATTTTCGTGCTCAGACATTACGTGTATGGCACTGTGTGTCATTTTCTTTGTGGAAAGCTTTAAGAGATAAAATTCCCGAATATGATATAGTACACATTCATTCTCTTTATTTATTTCATGATATGGCTGGCGCCTATTTTTGTAGGAAATATGATGTGCCATATCTTATTCGGCCATGTGGGGCATTGGACCCCTACATATACAAGCACCACCGTTGGAGAAAGGCAATTTGTGATGTAGTGTTTGAAAATAGAGATATCAAAAATGCCGCAGCAATCCACTTCACGACCAAAGAGGAAAAACAATTAGCTCAACCTTTTGTCTGTGGTACTAGAGGGGTTGTCGCACCGCTTGGATTGCATCTTTCCGAGTACGAAAAACTTCCAGAATCGGGCATGTTCCGAACTGCTTATCCGGAACTTGGTAATAAAAAGATTATATTATTTTTCAGTCGAATCAATTTCAAAAAAGGTTTGGATATCTTGATTGATGCGTTCGCCAAGGTTATTCAAGATTGTAATGATGTGCATCTGGTGCTAGCGGGCCCTGACAATGATGGCTATGAGAGCAAGGTCAAGGGATGGGCAAGGGAAAAATGCGTCGAGAAGAAAATAACGTTTACCGGTATGCTACAAGGGAAAATGAAGCTTGCCGTACTGCATGAATCGTCGATATTTGTTCTGCCCTCATATACAGAAAACTTTGGGATATCAGTTATTGAGGCCATGGCTTGTGGCCTTCCTGTAGTCATTTCAAATAAGGTGAATATCTGGAGGGAAGTAGATAGCGCTGGTGCAGGATTGGTCTCTACTTGTGATGCTGAGCCATTTTTTCGACATATGCTAAGTTTATTACAGAATTATGAATGTCGGAAAGAAATGGGAAATCTAGGTAAACGATTGGTTAAAGAGCAATTTTCATGGCCAATTGTTGGTAAGCAATTAGATTCGGTTTACAAATCTGTTATCGAACATCAGGAAAAGATATGAATAAAAAAAGATTTTTTCGGATATCTGTTTTTATCCTTACCTATAACGAAGAAGCCAATATTCGGCGATGCTTGGACTCCCTGCGTGAGTGGGCCGATGATATCGTCATTGTCGATTCATTTAGTACCGATAGTACGCTATCAATCTGTGAGGAGTTCGGTTGTCGGATTGTTCAGCATGAGTTCATCAATCATGCGATTCAATGTAATTGGGTCTTGGATGAGATTGACTTTAAGTATAAATGGGTGCTCAGGCTGGATAGCGATGAGTTACTTCCTGAAAAGTTGAAGGAGGAACTGGGCCAGTTGGTTGAAATGGCAGCGGATGATGTGACGGGAATCTATCTGAATCGACGGCAATATTTCATGAATCGATGGCTCAAGCATGGTGGCGTTTATCCTCATCGCATCCTGCGCGTATTCAGAAAAGGAGTGGGGAGCTATGAGGAAAAGACAGAGGAGCACTTTATTCTGAAAAAGGGACGCGCCATCAAGGCAAAAAATGACTTCCTTGAAGACAACCGCAATAACACCATGAAATTCTGGTTGCAAAAGCATAATGATCTGTCGGACGGTGAGTTAAAAGATACACTTGGTGTTACAGCCAATGACGAAAATGATCTTGAACCGCATCTCTTTGGCGAAAAAGTTCAGCGCACGAGATGGTTCAAGATGAATGTATATCAGCATTCACCCCTGTTTCTCCGGGCACTTTTGTATTTTATCTATCGGTATTTCATTCGACTTGGTATTCTGGATGGTGTGCCCGGGTTGGTTTATTTCGTGAATCAATCTTTCTGGTATCGTTTTTATGTTGATTCAAGAATCTATGAAATTAAAAGCAATTGGAAGCAAATTGAGAAGGATTATAGTGGAATTTAGGATGAGAACAGAGCCAATAATCAGGAGTATATCAGAATGATATTACCATTTTTTTTAGACTTAACAGAATTAGAGATTGAGGCAATCCAAGGTGAAATGGGGGATATTCTAAGGAGTGGAACCTTGATTCTTGGCCCGCATACCAGTGAGTTCGAATCCGAGTTTGCGTCTTATTGTGGAACAAAGCACGCCGTAGCACTCAATACGGCGACGTCAGCACTTGAGCTTCTGATATCGTTCCATGATCCCATCGGGGGGAAAGTTGCAGTCGCATCAAATACAAATTTTGCTACTGTGGCCGCCATTATGAGGGCAGGTGGCCAGCCTGTTTTTATGGATATGACGGCAGATTACTTTGTGCCGAATCTGGATATCCTGAAATATACGGTTGAGAAATATGGTGTACAGGGCATTGCTTGGGTTCATATTGGCGGTATCATTGCCCCGGATTTTCTGGAAGTAGTGGAGTATTGCAAATTTAATAAGATATTCCTGATTGAGGATGCGGCGCATGCGCATGGGAGCGCGATGAATGGCGTCAAGGCGGGTGCTTTTGCCGATGGGGGCGCTTTTTCTTTCTTTCCAACCAAGGTGATGACCACTATGGAAGGCGGCATGCTGACGACGGATAATGATGACCTAGCTGATTACGCCCGCTCTATGAGGAATCAGGGAAAACGGGGTGCAGCCTATGGCGGGCTTCATTCCGATCTTGGCAATAGTTGGCGAATGTCTGAAATATCCGCGTATATGGGGCTGGTACAATTAGCCAAGCTTGACAACATGATTGCCAGAAGGACCAATGCAGTTTTCGGAGTGTCAGGAAAACTGAAGGCGCTTGGTGTGCAGTATTGTCGAACGAATCACATGGATCAGGCCAGTCACTACAAATTCATTGTCCATTTGAAGGAGGATCAGCATTACAGCGAGGTAAAGAATAGCATGCGAGAGCATGGGGTTGTTTGCGGCGGAGGCGTTTATGAAGTGCCATGCCATCAGCAACCAGTTTTCGAAAATATTCCCCGTGAAAAAGATGAGTTGATAACTACCGAGGCATTTTGCCCAAGACATATTTGCCCACCCATTACTTCCGGTACTTCTGCTGCAGATGTTGCAATCATCAATGTTGCCTTGGAGGCTGTCCTTGGCCAATGATGAGAAACCTTATGACCTGATCGTTGTCGGGGCGGGGATTGCAGGATTGGCCATCGCCGAGATATTTAGCCGATCCGGGCTAAAAGTAGCGTTACTCGAAAAGAATTCCAGGGTATGTCAGGAAGCCAGTGGGGAGCATCACGAATGGTTCCATTTTGGCAGCCTGTACTCCATTTTCCTGAATAACCAGTTCATGCGTACTCTGGTGGGTGGCATTGACGATCTGCTTACGTATTATAGAGACTTTCCGGGGATGAATATCAGGGTCAACAAGGAAGGGAAGCTTGAATTTCCTGAGGGTCCGGATGCCTGGATTTGCGATAAACCTATCGAATATATTGTTGCAGCAAGGAATGATCCTGACTTTGATTTAAAGTCATTTCACGGTGTGGGTGATTATGCAAAGAAATGTTTTTTTCTACTGACATGGGAAATGGCGATTAAGCAGTTTATCGCGAGGCACCAGAGATTTCATAAGTTTGATTGGCACAGCGGTCCCGCATCGGAGTGGGTACCGAAGGCAGGTTGGCTGGATTATTCAAGAGATGTAATTTACAGCATAACTGATCTGGATGCCAATCTGGATAAACATACGCATTTCCTTATTCCCGGCTTTGATCGTCCCATGAATGCTCTGGCCATTATTCAGGGGCTTCTTCGAAGTTTCCTTTCAAATAAGGGGGAATTGCTATTAGGGTATGATGTTCAAGGAGTCGAGCAAGCTAAAAGTGGTCATGTTCGCGTGCTTGTGGGCAATGGCAAGGGTCTGTTGTCAAAGAAAATAATCTTTACAAGCGGGAAAGGGTTAGAACGGTTTATTGGGGATAGTTTGAAATTGAAGGTGGTTGCCTCTCCATTACTTATAGTCTATCCGGTGGTTTGTCGTCAAAGTTTTGTACGTTTGACGCCATTCATAGATAAAACAGTCAACCACATTGCGCATTCCGTGAGTGGGAAAAAGTATTCGCTTATTGGAGGAGGATACTATGCCGATCCAAATGATGCATTTTCGGTAGAAAAGGCGAGGAGTGACCTGGTAAAGATGGCCGGGAGTGTATTTCCGAAAATAAGTGAGGCCGGACTTGCGGAAACCTATGTCGGGTACAAGACAGAACTTGTTTCTTCCGGGGCAAAAAGAAATTATCAGTACCATATATCAGAAATTTCCGAGAATACCTACGTTGCTATTCCCGGGAAATTTTCTCTGGCATTCAGCCTTGCAGTGAATGTGTATAAGAAACTTATGAGTAGCGATCCGAAAGTAATCTCCACACAAGATGCCGATCTGGATGTCTCTATATATACTGATTCGATAAGGCACAGACGTATCGTTTCAGATTTTCTGATGAAGAATGCTGCTGACGATCCGAAAAATAGTTCACCTAGAAGTAACAAAGTTTGTGGTGTCAGTCATTCATCAGAGAGATGAACCAACGTGTTTAAAATTGTAAAACTGATTCAAATTGTCCGGCTTGGGTTGTTTCCCGCATTGCGTTTGAATGTGGCGGCTGGTATCGAGCATTATTTAATTTTATCACATATGGATTGTAGCTATGTGGTGGATATTGGCGCCAATTGCGGACAATTTGCATTGATTTCGCGCAAATGTTTCCCGGATGCTCGGATTGATTCCTTTGAACCTCTGACTGAACCGGCGGATCGGTTTGAAAAGGTGTTTGCTGGCGACGCCAATACGTATTTGCACCGATGTGCCATTGGGGCTGAGAAAGCCACCATGACCATCCATGTGTCTGAACGGGACGATTCTTCATCGTTGCTACCCATTGGCCGGACCCAGTCGGAACTATTCCCGCACACCGGGGAACGCGAGGTGCGGCAAACGCCTGTCCTGCCGTTGCATGAAGCGATAGATGCAGATGATTTGTCTTCACCTGCACTGTTGAAAATCGATGTCCAGGGCTTTGAGCTTGAGGTCTTGAAGGGTTGTCGCTCAATGCTCGATCGTTTTTCCTGTATCTATGTCGAATGCTCATTTATAGAACTGTATGAGGGTCAGGCGCTGGCGTATGAGGTGATTGATTATTTGTCGCAACATGGGTTCAGATTGTCCGGAGTCTATAACATGACTTATGACAAGAAGGGGATTGCGATTCAGGCCGATTTTTTGTTTTCCCACCTGACCGCATGAAACGCGCAGGCGGGCGGAATATAGATGAGTAGGGCTGAAGTGCGGGAAAGACGGAAATAATGACTACGGGACACACAGGGAAAAACAAAGTACCTGAGAATTTTTCGTGATGCGGCAAGTTGTAGTTATTTTTGGTGGTAGTGGATTTATAGGCGGCCAT
>CAZQVV010000113.1:0-8617 GCA_964596835.1 uncultured Thiohalophilus sp.
TTGTAGAAAATTATTTCGTGAAGGTACTTATCTTGTGGTTTATCCAGGTTAGGGGGGTGAATTCCCCTCTGTTTACGGCTGGAAGGTTTGTTTTCTGCCGATCATTATCCGGTCAGGCATACTGGGGTCGAACATACAGATGAGCAGATTCAGAAACGGTTGCCAGAATGATGGATCCTGGCGCAGGAGAAACAGTATGAGTTTTCGTGTCCTAAGCATTTTTTTGTCGCTAGTGCTGTTTTGGGCGGGCGCGTCTTGTTTTGCCGGAACGAAGAGCACGAATCAACTCGAACTCTACATGATCCTTCATCAGGCGCGGGAAGGTGACACGTCTGCTGAGTTACTGTATGGGCTGGCCTGTCTGGAAGGGCGCTATGGCCTCAAGCCGAATTACAGTCGGGCTGAGAAGTGGCTGCAACGTTCGGCGTCAGGTAAAAATCCCTATGCTGAGATGGTACAGGGAACCTGCTATGCAAAGGGACAGGGGGTGTCTCAGGATCCGGCGCAGGCTGTAAAATGGTGGCGGGATGCCGCCTTGGACGGCAATGTCCAGGCCGAATATTTACTTGGCAAGGCCTATAAGAATGGTTTTGGACTTAGGAAGGATCCTGAGCAGGCCATGCACTGGCTGAGTTTGGCCTCGGCTCATGGTAGCAAGGACGCCCAGTCGCTGATTACCCGGATGTATCATGAAGGGTATGCGGTTGCTCAGGATCAAACGCTGGCCCGCGGTTGGCTGGGTCGTGCGGCCGCGAATGATGATAGTGAGATCATCGATCCGGTATCCGTGATCAATACGCTGCTCAAATATACAACCATGGTGCACCAGCAATCTGCCGAGGTTCTTAAGGACAAGGCCAGGCGGGGTGATCCGCTCACCCAGTATGAGCTGGGGCTGCGTTATGAAACGGGTGCCTGGGCGGTCAAAAAAGATGAAAAACAGGCGTTTTACTGGCTCAACCGGGCGGCGCATAATGGCAATCGTCTGGCGATGCAGGCTTTGCAACACGCTTATGAATTCGGCAAGCTGGGCCTAAAAAAGGATCCGGTACAGGTTCGTTACTGGGCTCATCAGCTTCGCAAGCATGCTCGTTCTCCGGATTCCCCTCCGCATGCAACGCCCCTCCCTTGAGCGGGTAAAGACCCATCAGACATGAATATAATAGCCCCCCGATAACTTCTGGCAGGCCGGGACATACGCTGTCCCCGCCTGTCGAGGACGATGTGTGTCACCGCGTCGATTTTCTGGTGATAGAGGTATGATGTATCCCCTTCCCCTGTCATTGCTCTTTGCTTATGCGGCGGTGCTGGCGGCGCTGGGGTCGGCTTTAATAGCCCTGGGGACGGCCAGGGTTCCCGGTTTTAAAATCCTGATGTTCATTTTGCTTGGACTCTCTGGTGCCGCCGCCGTGGTGGCGGGGTTGGCGGCCCTGTCTGCGCCTACGGCGGCGGTGGCCGAACTGCCGTTGGGATTGCCGTGGTTACCCTGGCACCTGCGGCTCGACGCCCTGGCTGGCTTTTTTATGCTGATAATCGGCCTGGTGGTGATGGCGGTGTCCGTGTACGGCCCCGGTTATGTGCGGGATTTTGAGCATGGCCAGGATTCTTTGCTCGTGCTGGGCGTTTTTACCGGCTTGTTCGTGGTCGGCATGTTGCTGGTGGTACTGGCCGACGATGCTTTCCTGTTTATGGTGTCCTGGGAGTTAATGTCGCTGAGCTCCTATTTTCTAGTGGCTTTCCAGCATGAGCAGGCGGCCAACCGGCGCGCCGCGTTCCTGTATTTACTGATGGCCCAGATCAGCGCGCTGTCCATTTTGTTGGGGTATGGCGTCCTGGCTGGTTTTGGTGGTGGTTTTGCTTTTGATGCCATGCGTGCGACCCACTTATCACCATTGTGGGCCAGCATCGCTTTTGGCCTGGGCTTTGTTGGTTTTGGTATGAAGGCCGGTCTGGTACCGATGCATGCCTGGTTGCCCGAGGCCCATCCCGCCGCGCCGTCGCATGTTTCCGCCCTGATGTCGGGTGTCATGCTCAAGGTTGCCGTGTACGGTTTTATCCGTTTTACGTTTGATTTGCTGGGTTCGTTGCAGTGGCAGTGGGGCGTCGCGATCCTGATAGTGGGGAGTATTTCTGCTCTGATGGGGGTGCTCGCGGCTTTGATGCAGCGCGATCTCAAGCGGTTGCTGGCCTACAGTTCGGTCGAGAACATGGGTATCGTTTTCATCAGCCTGGGACTGGGACTGATCTTTTTTGCTACCGGCCACCCGCTGGCAGGCGTGCTGGGGCTGGTGGCTGCACTCTATCACAGCCTTAATCATGCGCTGTTTAAAAGCCTGCTGTTTCTTGGTGCAGGGGCTATTTTGCACGCCGCCCACGAGCGGGATCTGGAACGCATGGGTGGCTTGCTGCGTCGAATGCCCTGGACCGGTTTGTTTTTCCTGGCGGGGTGTCTCAGTATTTCGGCCCTGCCCCCGTTCAATGGTTTTGTGTCGGAGTGGCTTACTTTTCAGACGGCTTTGCAAGCCTGGCTGCTGGAGGGAGGGGTGATGCGCAGCCTGATCCCTATCGCCGCTGCCGTGCTGGCGCTGACCGGCGCGCTGGCGGCGGCCTGTTTTGTCAGGGCCTATGGTATCGCCTTTCTCGGGCAGGCCCGCTCACGCCGGGTGCGCCGCGCCCGGCCGGTTTCGTGGGGAATGCGAATCGCCCAGGGTTTCCTCGCGATATTGTGCCTGTTGTGCGGGATTTTTCCGACGACGGTGCTGCAATGGCTGAATGCGGTGCCGCAGCAATTACTCGGTCGCGGACTGAATGAGGCGACCGCCCACGGCTGGCTGTGGTTGACGCCGATTGCCCCCCAGACCGCCAGTTACTCCGCGCCTGTTGTCTTGCTGGCGCTGTTCGTCGTCTGGTGGCTTAGCGCCAGCCTGCTACGGCGGGGCAAGGTGCGCGAGGTGCGGCGTTGTGATCCCTGGGGTTGCGGTTTTAGTGATGGCTTGCCCAGCCCGCGCATGCAGTACACGGCCACGGCTTTCGCGCAACCGTTCCGTCGGGTGTTTGGGCTGCTCTTTCATGTGGATGAGCGGGTGGAGCAGGAGGCACAGGGTCTGCGTCATCAACTACAGATAACGGATCGAGCCTGGGGACTCTTCTACGCGCCAGTCGGACGTTGGGTTCAGATGGCATCCCGTCGCGTGATCCGCCTGCAGTCGGGAAATATCCGGGGCTATCTAGGTTGGTCTTTGGCAACGTTGCTGGTGCTGTTATGGCTGATCTCATGAGTACGACGACCGGGTGGCTGGTGCTGTTGCAGGCCGGGCTGTTTCTGCTGGGCGCGCCGTTGCTGGTGGCCTGGGTAAGGCGGGTCAAGGCCCGCCTGCAAAATCGGCGTGGCGCCGACTTCTGGCAGCCTTACCGTGATCTTTATAAATTATTTGCGAAAGAAACCCTGGTGGCGCATACCGCTTCGAGCATATTTCGTGCGGCCCCCTACATTGTTTTCGGGAGCACCCTGCTGGCCTGTATGGTGGTTCCCTTACTGGTGCTGGGACTGCCGACTGCGGCAGTAGCCGATGTGATCGTGCTGGTGGGTTTCCTGGCACTGGGGCGTTTTTTTCTGACCCTGGCCGCCATGGACATCGGCACGGCTTTCGGGGGTATGGGTGCGTCGCGTGAGATGCTGGTCTCTGCTTTGGCGGAACCGGCCATGCTCATGGCGGTCTTTACGCTGGCGATGACGGCCCACAGCACTAATCTGTCCAGTATGGCCGAGCACCAACTGACCACCGGCCTGATTCTGCGGCCTTCCTATTTGTTTGCCCTGATGGCCCTGGTGTTGGTGGCGGTGGCAGAGACAGGCCGTATCCCGGTGGACAACCCGGCGACGCATCTGGAGCTGACCATGATCCATGAGGCGATGCTCCTGGAGTACAGCGGACGCCATCTGGCCTTGATGGAATGGGCCGCGCAGTTGAAGCTGATGCTTTATGGGGTGCTCATTGTTAACGTCTTTTTCCCCTGGGGCATTGCAACAGCATTCACGCCCCCTGCGCTTGCCGTGGGTCTGCTCGCGGTCGTCGGCAAGCTGGCTTTTCTGGGGGTGTTACTGGGTGTGGTGGAGACAGGACTGGCCAAAATGCGCCTGTTTCGTGCGCCGCAGTTTTTGAATATGGCGCTGCTGCTGGCGTTGCTTGGCCTGTTGAGCTACGTGATCCTGGAGGCGGGCGCATGAACCTGGCGCACCTCACGCTCCTGGAACAGGGGGTCTTTGTGTTGGCGGCCCTGGTCGTGCTGCTCTCCTTTTCGCTGCTGGCTCAGGCACGCCTGCTGGCCGGGATTCATATTTTTGCCTGGCAGGGGGGCGTGTTGGCAGTGGCGACGGGTCTAATTGCTGTGATCAGCGATGAGCCGCATCTGTTCATTTCGGCGGCTTTAACGCTCGGTCTCAAGGCGCTGACGATACCGTGGATGTTACACCGCCTGGTGCGTCGGCTGGAGCTGGAGCGTCAGGCCGATCCTCTACCGCATCCGGCGCTGGTCATGATGGCGGGGGCGGCGTTGGTGATTTTCAGCTACTGGGTCGTCGCGCCCATCGAACAGCTTGAACTGGCCGGAACCCGTAACATTCTATCCATCAGCCTGGCGGTGGTGTTACTCGGGCTTCTGATTATGGTGACGCGCCGTCAGGCGGTGACCCAGGTGATTGGTTTTATGTCGATGGAAAATGGTCTGTTTCTGGCTGCCGTCGCGGCTACTCAGGGTATGCCCCTGGTGGTGGAACTGGGCATCGCGTTCGATGTGCTGGTGGCAGCGGTGCTGTTCGGCGTCTTCTTTCTGCATATCAGCGAGAGTATCGATTCGCTCAATGTGGATCGTCTTAACCGGCTTTCCACGCACGAGGATAACGGCGAATGAACGCCCTGCTGATCACCGTGTTCGCCCCCCTGGCGGGTGCGTTGATACTGCCTCTGGTTCGCTCCCTGCGGTTGGCGGGTGGGCTCAATCTCGGTTTCTGCGTCACCAGTCTGGCCGGCTCGGTGTGGCTGGCCCGGCAAATCATGGATGTGGGTGAACTGACCGGCAACGGTTTTCATATCGATGCCTTTAATATTTATCTGGTGGTGCTGACGGCTTTCGTGGGGCTGACAACGGCCATTTTCTCCCATCCCTACATGGCTCAAATCTGCCGTGAGGGAGGGGTATCGGTGCGCCGCATGCGCCTCTATCATTCCATGTTCCAGGGGTTCCTGTTCACTATGTTACTGGCCCTGACGACCAATAATCTGGGCGTCTTGTGGGTGGCAGTCGAGGGGGCGACGCTGGCGACCGTTTTATTGGTCAGCCTTTACCGCACCCCCGAGTCGGTCGAGGCCGCCTGGAAATATTTTATTCTCTGCGGCGTGGGTATCGCGCTGGCCCTGTTTGGCACCGTGCTGGTCTATTTTGCCGCCCAGCAGGCATTGACCGATTCCTCCGAGGGTCTGCGCTGGACCACGTTGTATGCTGAAGCGGGCCGACTGCACCCGATGGTTATGGCGATTGCCTTCGTTTTTCTGCTGGTCGGTTATGGCACCAAGGTGGGGCTGGTGCCCTTACACCACTGGTTGCCGGATGCGCATTCCGAAGGGCCGACACCGATATCAGCGCTACTGTCCGGTCTGTTGCTCAACGTGGCGCTGTATGCGGTGGTGCGCTTCAAGATGTTGGTCGACGGCGCCCTGGCGGCGACGGACAAGGCCGCTATTGCCGGTCACCTGATGATGGGGTTTGGTCTGCTCTCGTTTCTGGTGGCGGGTCTGTTCCTGTACCGGCAGCGGGACATCAAGCGCATGTTCGCTTATTCCTCCATTGAACACATGGGTCTGATGACCTTTGCTTTTGGTCTTGGCGGTCCGCTGGCCACCTTCGCGGGTCTGCTGCATATGCTGGTGCACTCGCTGACCAAGTCGGCTATTTTTATTACGGTCGGGCACGCCACGCATATTGCCGGCACCCAGTCCATCGATCACATCCGCGGCCTGATTCGCACCCAGCCTGCGGTGGGCTGGGGGCTGTTGCTGGGGGGGGTGGCCATCGCCGGTTTTCCGCCGTTTGGTATTTTTACCAGTGAGTTTCTATTGCTCATGGCGACCATGCAGCGCTGGCCCTGGTTGACTATGATCCTGGTGTTTGGGTTGGTGATGGCGTTTGCCGGTCTGTTTCGTCATTTGCACCCCATGGTTTACGGTAAGGCGCCTGAAGGGCAGCAGCCGGTAACGGCTAATATGTTACCGGTCATGCTGCATCTGGGACTGGTGTTCTGCTTAGGTATCGCTATTCCTGCTTTTCTGGCGCACTGGCTGGATCAGGCGACCTTCCTGATTTCCGGGAGCCATCTGTTATGAGCCGCTTCGACTGGTTGTCGGAATATCTGGCCCGTCTCCAGGATGAGCATGTCCTGGTGCGCCACGGCACGGCGACCCGGCTTGCGCCCGCCCATGTGCTGGAGATCGATGCGGAAGACTGGGGGCGGGCGGGGCAGGAGGCGAACGCTTTCGGGTGCCGCTGGGCGGGTGTCTGGGCCGATCAGGCGGGGGATGAATTCGCCATTTTCTGTTTGCTGGAATATGAAGGGGACTATCTGATTCTCTCCACCTTCCTGCCGGTGGCGACGCCGCTGCTCCCGTCTCATACCCCCTATTATCCTGCGGCTGATCGGCCCGAACGGCATGTGCAGGACATGTCCGGCATTGTTTTTGCTGACCATCCTGATGCCCGGCGCTGGACTCGCCACCAGGCCTGGGGGGAGGGAGATTATCCCCTGCGGCATGATTTTCCGGTTGCAGGCCGTGAGGATCCGGGGGAGACGCCGCCGGATGACAAATACAGATTTCTGCGGGTGCAGGGCGCCGGTGTCTGCGAAATTCCGGTGGGGCCGGTGCATGCGGGCATTATCGAGCCGGGCCACTTCCGCTTTCAGGCGGTGGGTGAAACCGTGCTTAACCTGGAACAACACCTGGGGTATGCCCACAAGGGGATTGAAAAAATCGCCGTGGGCCGCAATCCGCATGCGCTGGCTCGCCTGGCGGGCCGGATTTCGGGTGACAGTACAGTCGCGCACAGTTGGGCGGCCTGCCAGGCGATGGAGCGCTCGGTTGATGTTACCCCGCCTGGCCGGGCGCTGGTTTTGCGGGGCGTGCTGGCCGAACGCGAGCGCATCGCCAATCACCTGGGCGACATCGGCGCCATTTGTAATGACGTGGGTTTCGCCTTTGCCCTCTATCAGTTCTCCCGCCTGCGCGAGATCTGGCAACGGCGCAGTGGTGAATTATTCGGCCATCGTTTGATGATGGATATAGTGGTTCCTGGGGGGATTGCAAGCGATCCCGGGTCAGAGAGGCTGGCCGTACTGCCCGAGGATCATCGTCTGTTACGCGCCGAACTGGAGACGCTGTTTGATATTCTGGACGACCACCCTTCACTGGAAGACCGTCTACTGGATACCGGACGCCTGACGCCTGCGACTGCGCGTCAGTTTGGCTGCACCGGCTATGTGGGCCGGGCCTCGGGTCAGGGCTTTGATGTGCGCCATCATAATGCCTACCCTCCTTATGATCGACTGTCAGTGACCGTGCCGGTATTGAATCAGGCCGGTGATGTAGCGGCTCGCATGCAGGTGCGTATGCAGGAGATTCTGATTGCGCTGGATCTCATGGATCAGTTACTGGAAGAACTGCCCGAAGGTGATATATGCTGTGAGATGCCCGTGCCTGCTGATAACGCCGAAGGTATCGGCTGCATCGAGGGTTGGCGAGGCGAAATTTTCACCTATGTGCGCTTTGGACAGGCGGGTCGCATCGTTCGTTTCTTCCCGCGTGATCCGAGCTGGTTTAGTTGGCCGACACTGGAACGTATCATGCCTGGCAATATCGTGCCTGATTTTCCCGTTTGCAACAAGTCGGTTAACGGCTCTTACTCGGGCCAGGATCTGTAGATGAACAGAGAATGGCTATGCTGAGAATTTTCACCCGCATTCTACGTACCGGCGTGGTCACAGAGATCCCGCCGCCGGTTAATGATGATGAGCTGGACCGGCTGGGTATCGAAGTGCGTCAGGTACTGGCGGCGCGTTACGGCGGCAGCTTCGCCATTCGTGAAGTGGATGCAGGTTCCTGTAACGGTTGCGAGCTGGAGATTCACGCGCTGAATAACCCTTATTATGACGTAGAGCGATTTGGCGTCCACTTTGTAGCATCGCCGCGTCATGCGGACGCTCTGCTGGTGACCGGCCCGGTTTCTCGACACATGGAATCGGCGCTGCGGCGTACCTGGGAGGCAACGCCGGCACCCAAAATCCTGATTGCCGCCGGACAATGCGCCTGTGACGGGGGCGAATTTGGCACCTCCTACGCCAGTTGCGGTGGTGTGAAAAATGCTCTCCCGGTAGATGTGCAGATCCCCGGCTGCCCCCCTTCCCCGGTTGACCTGTTGCGGGGTATTCTCGCGGTGATACGAGGTTAGATTAGAATCGAGGCAGGAATAATGACAGGATAAAAAAAGGGGCTCTTTTGAGCCCCTTTAATCTCTTTAGGTTTAATTCCCCGCTGCTTGCAGCGAAAAATAGTAGGATGGGTAGAGCGGA
>CAZQVV010000114.1:0-8455 GCA_964596835.1 uncultured Thiohalophilus sp.
GAAGGAAGCTTGTCGAAGGAAGCCTGTCGAAGGAAGCCTGTCGAAGGAAGCTTGTTTACTGGTTCCCACGCTCCGGCGTGGGAACCCATACCTCGATCGATGTGTTGATCCCGGTATGCATTCCCACGCCGGAGCGTGGGAACGAGAATTTCGTGTCGCATAATCAGTAACCCCACTTAAGTAGGAACCGCTATTTCTAGCAGTCTAAACCAATAACTGGCGCAGCAACGGCCACTGCCTATCCCACATGTCCATCGGTGAACGTTTGAAACCGCTGCGCACAAACTGGTGAATCCGGCCTTCGGCCTGCGCTATGAGCAGGTTTGCCATCGGCCCAACGGGCACGGAGGTGCTCAGTTCACCATTCATTTCACCCTCGCGCAAGACCTGTTTCAGTTGGGCTTCCAGACGTTCATAAAACTGGTTCATGCGCTGGCGCAGACGTTCCGTCTCTCCTACCAGCGCATCGCCCGCCAGGAGGCGGCTGATACCGGCATTACGCGCCGAGAACCCCAGGATGATCAGCAGAATTTTTTCACAGCGTAGCGCCATCCGGGATTCCTCCTGCAGAATGCGGTTAATCAAACCGAAGACCGAGTCCTCGATAAAATCAATCAGGCCTTCAAACATACGCGCCTTGCTGGGAAAATGCCGGTAGAGCGCCGCCTCGGACACCCCCACGGCGCGCGCCAGCCCGGCGGTGGTGATGCGCTGGCCGGGACTTTCTTCCAGCTCCTGCGCCAGCGCCTCCAGAATTTGCTGGCGGCGTGAGGGTTTATCACTTCTGTTTTCCTGAGTCATATGTTTTGTTACCCTTTGATCAGGGTGCCCACGCCCTCATCGGTCAACACTTCCAGCAGCACCGCATGTTCAACCCGGCCATCAATGATTTGTGCGGTCTTGACCCCGGCATGCACCGCATCCAGCGCGCAGCGGATCTTCGGCAGCATGCCACCATGAATGATGCCTTCTTCAATCAGATTTTCCACCTGGCGGGCCTTGAGACCGGTCAGTAAGTTGCCTTGTGTGTCCAGCACCCCGGCAGTATTGGTGAGCAGGATCAGTTTTTCGGCATTCAGGGTAATGGCCAGTTTTCCGGCCACCAGATCGGCATTGATATTATAGGACTGGCCGTCTTCGCCTACGCCGATAGGGGCAATCACGGGAATAAAATCTCCCTGCACCAACATGTTGATGACCCCGGGATCAATACTGGCGACCTCACCGACATGACCGATGTCCACGATCTCGGGGGCATTCATCTCCGGCGCCTGACGCTCGAACTGCAACTTGCGCGCATGAATCAGATCCCCGTCCTTGCCGGTTAAGCCCACCGCATGACCGCCCTGCATATTGATCAGATTGACGATTTCCTTGTTTACCAGCCCGCCCAGCACCATCTCGACGATGTCCATGGTTTCACCGTCCGTCACTCGCATACCATCAATAAAACGGCTTTCCTTGCCCACCCGTGCCAGCATGCTGCCGATCTGCGGGCCGCCGCCATGCACCACCACCGGATTCAGGCCTACCAGCTTCATCAGCACCACATCACGCGCAAAACCCTGCTTGAGAGTTTCCTCAGTCATGGCGTTACCGCCATACTTGATCACAATAGTCTTGCCCTGAAAACGCTGGATATAGGGCAGCGCCTCGGCCAGCACCGAGGCAATATTATGAGCAGACGATTTTTTAATGGGCATAGGTAAGCAGCAATATTTTTATGAGCTATTTAAAATAGTCTATTAAGTTGTAGGTTGGGTTGAATAAAATGAAGCCCAACAACCTGCTTTGATATTTTGTTGGGCTTCATTTTATTCAACCCAACCTACAGTTTTTCCGCTGCAAGCAGCGGGGAATGAAACTTTCAGCGATTAAACATCAAAACGGTAATTTCAGCGAGGGATCGATCTCCAGCATCACGGCTCTGAATTCATCCTCGATACGTTTCAGCGCTTCCTCGTTTTGGCCCTCGAAGCGCAGCACCAGACAGGGAGTGGTATTGGACGCGCGCACCAGTCCCCAGCCGTCTTCGTAATCCACCCGGATGCCGTCGATCATGGTCACGTTGGCGCTGGCGAAGTCGGCTTTGTCGAGCAGGGTCTCCATAAATTTGAAGTGTTCACCCTCAGCCATATTCAGATTCAGTTCCGGAGTATTGACCGCATCGGGCAGGGCGGCGAAAATTTCATGCGCCGGACGCTCATCAGCGGCGATGATCTCCAGCAGGCGGGCACCTGAATAGAGACCGTCATCAAAACCGTACCAGCGCTCCTTGAAGAAAATATGCCCGCTCATCTCGCCGGCCAGCAATGCACCGGACTGCCGCATCTTAGCCTTGATCAGCGAATGGCCGGTTTTCCACATTAGCGGTTCGCCCCCTTTTTCCCAGATGACCCTGGTCAGGTTGCTGCTGCATTTGATGTCGTAAATAATCTGCGCGCCATGATTGCGGGACAGCACATCGGCGGCAAACAGCATCATCAGTCTGTCCGGCCAGATAATACTGCCATTGGCGCTGACCACCCCCAGGCGATCGCCATCACCATCAAAGGCTAATCCCAGATCCGCATTCCGCGCGCGCACCGTTTCAATCAGATCCTTCAGGTTCTCCGGCTTGCTGGGATCGGGATGGTGGTTAGGAAAATGCCCGTCCACGTCACTATAAAGCTCGATCACCTCACAGCCCAACGAATTGAACAGCTTCGGTGCAATCGCACCGGCAACGCCATTGCCGCAGTCGATAACAATTTTCAGTTTGCGCCTGAGTTTGACGTCGGAGGTAATGCGCTGAATATAGTCATTGCTGATGATCCGGGTGGCGTATTCCCCGCTGCCACGGGTGAAATCCTCGTTGAGAATGCGTTCCCGCAGGGACTGGATAGTGTCACCTGACAGCGTTTCCCCGGCCAGGACCATTTTAAGCCCATTATAGTCGGGCGGATTATGGCTGCCGGTCAACATCGCTCCGGTACCTTCGGTTAATTCCGCTGCGGCATAATACAGCACCGGTGTGGGCACCATACCAATATCCAGCACATCCATTCCCGCCGCCTGTAGCCCGCGAACCAATGCCCCCCCCAGCTCCGGCCCCGAGAGGCGGCCGTCACGGGCAAAAGCGATCTTGCCCAGTCCTCGGCCGATGGCTTCGCTGCCCAAGGCCCGGCCGATCAGCATCATGTGTTGAGGCGTCAGCGTCTTGCCGACAATTCCGCGAATATCATAGGCCTTGAAGATAGAAGCTGGCGGCAGACCGGGTTTCTCAGTGGCCGGTTTGACGCCACTTTGCAGGCTGTTGTCTGAACGTTCACTGCGAGCCGGCTCCGGCTGCTGCATTTGCTGGCTCAGGCTTTGTTTGAATTCGGCGTCACTCTCCAGTTCCTGGACTTCCATGACGCCAGTGTCCATGAACACCCGATCCATACTACCGTGCATGCTGATGTCACTGACGCTGACAGCATCAGGATCATCGTCCCGCTCTCTGTCCAGCGATTGCCCCTGTTTCAGGTTATCAAAACGTCCGGCCGCGCTCTTAAACTCCGGCATCTTGAGACTGTAGTCGTGATGTTTGATACCACGCAGGAAATCAGCTTCCATCCGCATAAAGCGTCCGAGGTCAACCTGGATGGCTCGACTCAGGCTGTTCCTCAACAGGAAGATGAGTACCGCGCTCACGAGCATCGCCACCAGCACCACCAGCAGTATATTCAGATTAAACAGTGAAGGTGCCACTAGCGGCGTCCACACCTGCATGCGCCAGCGAGTACCGGTCACCCCGGCTGAGGCCATCAGCCCCGTGTGTTTCGCCGCCATGTTTCCGGCGCTGCCAATCAGTAACCCCGGCTTGCCAGCCACCGACTGAGTCAGTTCCAGATAGCCCTTGACGCCGTCTTCCTGCAACCATCGTTTAATCAACTTGATATCCAACGCTAGTTGAATATGGCCCACTACTTTATTGCCTGCAGCCGACAGCACAGGTTGAAGCATGGCGATATGCTGTTGAGAACTACCGAATGCATGCATTTCCACCGCCGGGGCACGATGGGTCTGTTCCGCCTCGCGCTGCATATCCAAACAGGCAAAACCCAGATGCGGTTCCTGGCGCTTGTCCACCCTGAAGCTTCCCGTTGGCAGCAGACGCAGGCGCAGAGCGCCGGGAAACTGTTTCCTCAACCGTTCGGCCCGTGCCCGTTTCGCCGCATCGGTACCCGTGAGAATCAGGCTACGCACCTGCGGATCCGCGGCAATGCCCCGCAAAGCCTGAGTATAATAGGCTACTTTGAAAGCCAGCTTGCGTGCGGTGTGTTCAGCGGCGTCATTGACGACCACCCGCTGCTGCAGACGTAACTCTGTCAGACCGGGATACTGGCTGAAAAAACTCGTCACCAGAATAATGAAACCGAAAAATACAAAGGCCAGGAGGCTCACCACATTCAGGCCAAGCCCGCTTTTCGTACCGGGTTTTTTGCTTTTGCGCATCCGGCGTTTCCGTGCTTTCGCCACTTTAAACTTACTCCCTAACCTGGATAAACCACAAGATAAGTACCTTCACGAAATAATTTTCTACAAAATGCGCAGAAAATTATTTCTAAGGTACTAATCAAAATTAACCCTAACACCTAACGGGCCAATAACGGCACCGCTAATAAACAACCCCGCAGCAAGCTGGCGGGGTATTAAGTGGTAGCATGCTGATGGGGTTCCCTACTGGACTTCGCGCTTCGCTCGACCCATCCTACTGTTTTTCGCTGCAAGCTGCGGGGAATACACCCAAAGAGGTTCAACCGCGTCCGGTGTGACCGAAACCACCCTCGGCACGCAGGCTGGTGTTGAAATCCTCGACGACCTCGAACCTGGCCTGTACCACGGGGACGAAAACCAGTTGCGCAATACGATCACCGACATCAATGGTAAAAGATTCATTAGCGCGATTCCAGCAGGAGACAAACAGTTGGCCCTGGTAGTCCGAATCGATCAGCCCCACCAGATTGCCCAATACGATTCCATGCTTGTGCCCCAGCCCGGAACGCGGCAGGATCATCGCCGCCAGCTCGGGATCCGCAATATGAATCGCCATGCCGGTCGGAATCAGATGGGTGGCACCCGGCTTAATTTGCAGCGGCGCATCCAGGCAGGCGCGCAGATCCAGTCCCGCCGATCCGTCCGTGGCATAGCCCGGCATGGGGATACCCTGACCCAGGCGCGCATCCAGAATTTTAAGATTGATTTGATTCATGTATTACATCCCCGTGAATAGAGTGGTCACCGTGCCGCGTATAACGCTGGGCGATGATGCCGATGAGCTGGCGCGCCAGTTTGTCTTTGGAGGCCCGTTCCAGCTCAAGCTCGCCCCCCCGCCAGAACAGATGCAGCGCATTGTCGTCACTGTTAAAGCCGCCGCCGGTGGCTTTCGCGGCCGGGCCAACCTGGTTGGCCGCCACCATGTCGATGTTTTTTCTGTGCAGCTTCTGCTGTGCGTAGTTCACCAGATTTTGTGTTTCGGCGGCAAAACCCACACAGAACAGACGCGGAAAATGCATTTTGACCGCCACCAGAATATCAGGGTTCAAAATTAGCTCCAGCGTCAGCCGGGTATCCTCTTTTTTCAGCTTTTCGTCTCCCACCCGCGCCGGCCGATAATCGGCCACCGCGGCCGTGGCGATAAAAATATCTGCCTCTTTTGCATGATTCAGGATCGCATCGTGCATTTCCACGGCGCTGATAACATCGACGCATTCTACCCGATCGGGCCTGGGCAGTGCGACCGGACCGGCCACCAGAGTGACTCGCGCCCCAGCCTCCCGTGCGGCAGTCGCTAGGCTGAAGCCCATTTTTCCGGAGCTGTGATTGCTCAGATAACGCACCGGATCAATCGCCTCACGGGTTGGCCCGGCGCTAACCAGCACCGTTTTCCCACTGAGACTGCCGGGGGCGAACAGTGCCGCCAGCCGGGAAATTATGGCCTCTGCCGCCAGCAGGCGTCCGGCACCCACTTCACCACAGGCTTGTTCGCCCTCATCCGGCCCCAGTATCCGCACCCCCCGGCTACCTAGCAAGCGCACGTTTTCCTGGCTTGCCGGGTTTAACCACATCTGGCTATTCATGGCTGGGGCCACGGCCAGCGGGACGTTGCCCCCCGCCAGGCACACGGCGGCAAGCAAATCATCTGCCCGTCCCTGCACCAGACGTGCGAGGAAGTCGGCGCTGGCCGGCGCGACCAGAATCACATCCGCCCAGCGGGCCAGCTCGATGTGCCCCATCCCGGCTTCCGCCTCCGCGTCCAGCAAATGCCGATGCACCGGCTTGCCTGACAAGGCCTGAAACGTCATGGGGGTGACAAACTCGGTCGCGCCACGGGTCATCACCACCCGCACGTCTGCCCCCGCTTCGCGTAGACGGCGCAGCAGATCGGCGGCCTTGTAGGCCGCAATGCTGCCCGTCACCCCCAGCAGGATACGTTTGTTAGTAAGGACTTGCATAGGGAGGCGAGTTTAACAGAATCCATATGACAAGTAATAACCTGCTCTTACCTGATCAGTGCGACGCTCTTGACCTGGGCGTAGACCATCATCCCCTCGCTGATCCCCAGCGCCACTGCCGAACGGCGGGTGATGCGTGATAACAGGGTCTGACCATCCAGCAGTCGTAGCCGCACCATGAGCTGGGTCTCCCCATGTTCATGGGTATCAATCACCTCCACCGGCAAAATGTTGAGGATGCTGGTATCACTGTGGGAGCTGAGCGACAGGCTGACATCACGCGCCTGAATCGCCACCCGCGCATGATGGCCGACCGGAATCGGCTGGCGTGGCACCGCCACTCGGCCACCGTGCATGCCAATCCAGGTCAGCCGGAAAGTATCATCATGGGCGGAAACGGAGCCTTCCAGAATAGCCTCGGCGTGATCGAAACGGGCAGGCGGCAGATCCAGTCGGGTCATCAGATCACTGGCGTGACCCTGGGCAAGCACCTTGCCGCTATCCAGCAGCACCAGATGATCGGCCAGTCGTGCGACCTCCGTCGGATCATGGCTGACATAGAGGACCGGCAGGGCCAGTTCATCGTAGAGCCGTTCGAGGTAAGGCAGAATGGTTTGCCGGGCAGTATGATCGAGAGCAGAAAGCGGCTCGTCCATCAACAGCAGTCGCGGGCTGGTGAGCAGGGCGCGAGCAATAGCGACCCGCTGACGTTCCCCCCCCGATAAACGTTGCACACCTCGCCCCAGCAGCTCAGAAATTCCGAGTAAGCTCACCGCCTCGTCAAAAACAATACGCTGTTCATCCTGTTTGATGCGCCGCAGACCATAACGCAGATTCTGTTCCACACTCAGATGAGGAAAGAGACTGGCCTCCTGAAAAACATAACCGATGGCCCGGCGATGGGGCGCCACGAACTGCGTATCATCCTGCCAGGTTTCACCGTTAATACAGATGTGCGCGCCTTCCGAACGTGATAGCCCGGCGACAATGCGCAGAACACTGGTCTTGCCCGAGCCTGAAGGGCCAAACAGCGCGGTCACACCGCAGGCAGGCGCCTCAAACGCTACTTCCAGAGCGAAATTTCCCAGATGGCTTTTTAGCCTGACTTCAATGCCGCTCAAAGCTGAGGCTTCCGAGCAAGGCGACCATTGAGCAGGTAAAGGCTGACTAACACCACGAAGGCAAAAACCAGCATGCCGGCGGAGAGAAGATGCGCCTGATCGTATTCCAGCATTTCCACATGATCATAAATGGCCACCGATAACACCTTGGTTTCACCGGGGATGTTGCCGCCGATCATCAGCACCACGCCAAATTCACCCATCGTATGCGCGAAAGAGAGCACCGCCGCCATCAGGAAGCCGGGGCGCGCGAGCGGTATGACGACACTGACAAAACGGTCCCAGGGTGAGGCGCGCAGGGTCGCCGCCGCCTCCAGCAGATGCTCGCCGAGCGATTCAAAGGTGTTTTGTAGCGGCTGGACCGTAAAAGGTAAAGAATAAATCACCGAGGCCACCACCAGCCCACCAAAGGTAAAAGGCAGAGTGCCGAGCCCCATTGCCTGGGTGAACTCGCCTACCGGCCCCTTTGGGCCCAGCAGCAATAGCAGGTAGAAGCCCAGTACAGTAGGCGGCAGCACCAGCGGCAGCGTCAGCACCGCCGCAAGCGGCTGTTTGTACCAGGCGCGGGTACGCGCCAGCCACCAGGCGATGGGCGTACCCAGCAGCAGTAATATAAAGGTGGTCACGCCGGCCAGCTTCAGCGTTAACCATACGGGTTGCCAGTCAAAGGCCATGGTTTACTCCAGGTTATTTCGAGTTTGTCTGCTCCGTTTCTCTAACATAACTGTTCCTAATACCAATCCGCTTCAGGAATTACCGTTCGTCCTGAGCTTGTCGAAGGAAGCTTGTCGAAGGAAGCTTGTCGAAGGAAGCCTGTCGAAGGACCAGCAGATTAAGCCCTCGATTTTCAGTATT
>CAZQVV010000115.1:0-8317 GCA_964596835.1 uncultured Thiohalophilus sp.
AGCTTGTCGAAGGAAGCTTGTCGAAGGGCTAAATTATAGTGGTTTGCTGTTCCACATTCATGGTTCGACAAGGCTCTCCTGAGTCAACCGAAGGACTCACCACGAACGTGGAGCTATATTGTAATCTGGTTTGGAACAGCTATTTAGCCAGCGCGGGCAGCCCGTTTGCGTTCGTGTTCCACCAGCAGTTTTTTGCGCACGCGAATATTCTTCGGCGTCACTTCAACCAGCTCATCATCATCAATAAATTCCAGCGCCTGTTCCAGCGTTTGGCGGATAGGGGGTGTCAGGGTGATGGCTTCGTCCGTGCCGGAGGCGCGCACGTTGGTCAACTGCTTGGCCTTGAGGGGATTGACGACCAGATCATTGGTGCGTGAATGAATGCCGATGATCATGCCTTCGTACACTTCATCACCGTGGCCAATGAAGATGCGGCCGCGTTCCTGTAGGTTAAACAGCGAAAAAGCCACCGCCTTGCCCTTGCCGTTGGAAATCAGCACGCCGTTGTTGCGCTGGCCATATTCACCGGGTTTGGCCGGGCCATAGTGATCAAACACGCTGTAAAGAAGCCCGGTGCCCTGGGTGGAGGTCATGAATTCAGTGCGAAAGCCAATCAGGCCGCGCGAGGGAATCATGAAGTCCAGTCGTACCCGACCATGCCCGTCCGGCACCATGTCTTTCAGATCCGCGCCGCGTTCGCCCAGTTTTTCCATTACTGTGCCCTGATGCTGCTCTTCCACATCCACGGTGATCTGCTCAAAGGGCTCTTCCTTCACGCCGTTAACTTCATGGATAATCACTTCGGGACGGGATACGCCCAGCTCGAAACCTTCGCGGCGCATGGTCTCAATGAGGATGGACAGGTGCAACTCACCTCGACCGGAAACGCGGAATTTGTCGGGTGATTCACCCGGCTCAACCCGCAGAGCGACGTTATGAATCAGTTCGCGTTCCAGCCGTTCCTGAATATTGCGGGTAGTAATGTATTTACCGTCCTGCCCCGCCAGCGGTGAGTTGTTGACCTGGAAAGTCATGCTGATGGTGGGTTCATCCACCGACAACGGCGGCAGGGCTTCAACATTATTCGGATCACACAGGGTATCGGAAATACTCAGCTTATCGACGCCGGTAAAGGCGATAATATCGCCTGCCTCGGCGGTGGGTACTTCCACCCGTTCCAGGCCCAGAAATCCGTAAATCAACTGGATGCGGCCATTGCGCGTCTTGCTCTCAGCATTGACCACGGTAATTGGCGTATTGGTTTTCAGGTTGCCACGAGTAATACGGGCAATGCCGATAACGCCGACATAGCTGTTGTAGTCCAGAGCGGAAACCTGCAATTGCAGCGGCCCATCCGCATCTACATCCGGCACCGGTACGTGCTCGATGATGGCCTCGAACAAGGGGGTCATATCACCTTTGCGCACGCTTTCGTCCAGCCCGGCATAACCCTCCAGGCCGGAAGCGTAAATCACCGGGAAATCGAGCTGCTCATCGGTTGCGCCCAGGCGATCAAATAATTCAAAGGTCTGATCCAGCACCCAGTGAGGGCGGGCGCCGTTGCGGTCGATCTTGTTGATGACCACAATCGGCCGCAGGCCCTGAGCCAGCGCTTTCTGGGTAACGAAGCGGGTCTGAGGCATGGGGCCTTCCACTGCATCCACCAGCAACAACACCGAATCCACCATCGACAGCACACGCTCCACCTCGCCGCCAAAGTCGGCATGGCCGGGGGTATCGACAATATTGATGCGGTAGTCATTCCATTTAATAGCGGCGTTCTTGGACAGAATCGTGATGCCACGCTCACGCTCCAGTTCGTTGGAGTCCATGGCGCGCTCTTCCAGTTTGACCCGATCCCCCAGGGTATTGGACTGCTCAAGAAGCTTGTCTACAAGAGTGGTTTTACCGTGGTCAACGTGGGCGATAATGGCGATATTTCTGAGGTTCTGAATCACAATGTTGCTACTCGATGTTGCTACTACATAAGATAAAAAAGGGCACACCCTTGTGAGCGTACCCTGAAAAGTTGCGCAGTATACCGCATCGTGGAGACTTTACGATGAATTTTCAGCTCAAAATCAGGCAGCGCCTCTACGCGGTACGATTTTCCTGCTAAAAACTCTCTTGAAATTAGAGTGGCTGCCGCTTGGGATCAAACTGTTCCAGCCGGTAGCCCCGCTGATAAATGGAGGATAGACGCCAGCCATTTTCTTCTGCGATTTGAAGTTTTTTGCGAATGTGGCTCATGTGCGTATCAATCGTACGAGTATTGAGATTGGCGTCATATCGCCAGACGGATGAAAGAATATAGTCGCGGGACAGCAACTGGCCCACATTCGAAAAAATGAAACAGACAAGGTTGAATTCCATTTCCGTTAATTTCACGGGCACCTTGTCCCGGTAGACCGTTCTGGATCTTAAATCTATCTGATAGATGCCGTAATCCAGTATTTCCAGTGGGATAAACTTGTTCCTGCGCCGTGTGACGGCGCCAATGCGCGCCAGCAACTCTTTCTGGTGCAGCGGTTTGATAATGTAATCGTCTGCGCCAAGTTCAAGAATGCCAGCAACATCGTCTTCACGACTCCGTGCCGTGACAAAAATAACAGGGGTATCCCAGCCAGGCTGTTTGCGCAATTGTTGCAAAATTTTATCGCCGTCGAGATCCGGAAGAGTCCAGTCCAGCAAGAGGGCATCGAAGCTGTGCCTGTGACAGGCACCAACAAAGTCTTTACCCTGATAGAAGGCGGAGACGGTGTGCCCGGCCTGCTCAAGCCAAAGCTGAACCAGCGCGGATACTTCCTTATTGTCATCAACGATGCCGATATGCACTCTACGTTTTTCCCTGGTTGTTACTACGGTTTTCCCTGTTGGTGACCGTATGAGTAAAGATACAATATAAGCTATTAAATACAACTTATGTTACTTTTTTTCAACCCCCTTTTAATCGCTTACTTATTGTATTTATTTGGTTTTTTAATATGCACCAACATGGTTCATCCGGCTCGCTCATTAGCTTATTGATAGGGCAAAATTCCGAAATTCATTTCTAAATATTTTATGCGGCAATTGGTTTATCTGTTATTTTAACTTAAAATATTCTGACATACACAGACTGGAAAAATACCAAATTATTAATATGAGTATCGCTCTTCTCAAGGATCTCTCCCCCCCCGAAGCCTGGGCATTAGTGCAATCCAACCCTCGCGCCGTTCTGCTTGATATTCGATCAACGATGGAATTTCTGTTTGTTGGCCACCCGAAAGGCGCTGTGCATCTGGCCTGGATCGACGAACCCGATTGGGAAGTGAATCCGCACTTTGTCACTGAAGCGCGCAAGCTGATGCTGGGCGGTAAAATCAGCGACAGTAAAGGAGGCAGTGCTCCCATTATCCTGATCTGCCGTAGCGGCAAACGATCAAAGGAAGCCGGCAAGGCGCTCATCGAGGCCGGTTTTAGCGATATCTATGACGTGAATGAGGGCTTCGAGGGCGATCTGGATGAAAACCACCAGCGTGGAATGCTGGGCGGCTGGCGCTATCATAAATTACCCTGGGTGCAGTGCTGAAGCTGTTTTTTCCTGAGTGTTCGAATATTGTTGGGCTTCATTTCATTCAGCCCAACCTATATTTAGGTCCTGGCGTAGGTTGGGTTGAGCCACGCGAAGCACCACAGGCACTTCCTTCGGTCGCCCAACAGGCATCAGAGGAAATATTAATAATGAGGGGGAATCTCATCCTCCGACTTCGACGCCGTTTCTCCGACCGCGTCCGCCGCCAGCAGGCTCAAACGTGAATCCAGTATTTCGACTGTCGCTATTAGCTGGTCAAGCTGGCGCTGCTGGTCGGTGATAATATCACTCAGCTCCACAATACTGTTTTCCTGAAAGGCCAGACGCGATTCCAGCTCAATAATCTGTTCATCTGTTTTCATGCTGTTTCTTTGCAAAGTTTTTGTTTTTTGGGCCGATAAAGAAGTGGGCACACGGTTAGTGTGTGCCTGTGGATAGCATATTATCACTAATGACGGAAAAACATGAGCCAGCCCGCCACCCTCGAACAGCTCAAACCCTCAGATTTACCCTCGCCCCCGCAGGCTGCGTTGCAGATTTTGCGCGCCTGCTCGCGGGATGATGTCAGCAGTAGTGTTCTATCGGTGCTGGCGGAAAAAGATCCGGTGTTAACGGCTGAGTTGCTGCGCGTGGTCAATACACCTTTTTTCGGCCTCTCTCGCAAAGTGCAGTCGCTCAATCATGCGGTGACCATTCTCGGCCAACGCACCCTGCGCAATCTGGTGCTGTGCCTGTCGGTACGTGACGCTATTGGCAAAGATGCCATTCCCGGTTTTGATACCGCCGCTTACTGGGAGGATTCCCTGCGCCGCGCCGTTAGCGCCAAACTGCTGGCACCTCAACTCAGACAGGATCCGGATGACTGCTTTACCGCAGGCCTGCTGCAGGACTTTGGCCTGTTGGTGCTGTTCTTTCTACGTCCGGAAATGGCGTCGCATTGGGAGGCGCTACGTGGGCTTGATCCCGATGCACGCTATGAGGCGGAACAACGCTATTTTGGCCACAATCATACCGGGATGATTACCTTGCTGGCCAATGCCTGGGACTTGCCGGAAGAGCTGGGACAGGTGCTGGGGAGCCATCACAACTGCGAGACTCTTGAGTCGGCCGCCGGATCGAATGAAAATCATCAGCCACTCTGCCGCATACTCTATTGTGCCGACTGGATGAATGCCATTTTCAGCACCCCGGATAAATCTTTCGTTCTCGCGCACACACAACAACTGCTGCAGGAGCACTGCGGCATGGCAGAAGACGAGATCAGCGCCTGTCTCAACACGCTGGTTGAAGAAATGGAAGCGGCCGCCCGCTCGCTGGGGCTGCACATCGAAACCCAACCTGATGTCGAGCAGATCATGCGCCAGGCGAATGCCAAACTGGCCGAGGCCAATCTCAGCTATCAGGAACTGACCTGGAAACTGGAACAGACGCTGAAAGAACGCGACGCACTGGCGGCGGAACTGGAAAAGGAGCTGCAACTGGCGCGTGAAATCCAGGAAAGCCTGCTGCCCCGGGAACTGAGTGATGACTTCCCCATTACCGGCCTCAACGTCTCCGCCCTCCAGCTTTCCGGCGATTTCTACGATTACTTCGTACTCAAAGACGGGCGCATCTATTTCAATCTCGCCGATGTCTCCGGCAAGGGCGTCTATGCGGCACTGCTAATGGCCAAGACCAGCAGCCTGTTTCATTGCCTCGGCAAACATATCCACGAGCCGGACAAACTGCTGGCGCATATCAATAACGAGCTGTGTGAAACGGCTATTCGTGGCATGTTCGTGACCATGATTGCCGGGATCTATGACCCACAAAGCGGCAGTGTAAAAATGGTCAATGCCGGCAACCCCCCGGCCCTGTTATTCAGCCCCGGCAATAAAGTGCAGGCGATTGAAGCCACCGCCTCGCCCCTGGGTATCCTGCCGAACACACCTTTCCCGCTGGCAGCGGAAATTCATCTGCGGGAAAAGGACTGTCTGTATCTTTTCTCCGACGGCGCCACCGAAGGCTATCTGCAGGAAGGCGGCGAAATGCTGGGCTTGTCCGGCCTGCTAAAATTAATCATGTCCATGCACAAACTTGCGCCCAAAGATCAGCTGCGGGCTATTGTTGAGAAGTTCAGCGCGGCATCTGCCACCCTGCATGACGACATCACCATTATGTTGATCGAGGGAAAACCCCCGCATGCCTGATACTCAAGCTGAATCATTAGCCCGCCGAAGCTTTTCTACCGATACGGTCGAACTAAAGGCTATCCGCGACTGGTTGCGCGAGATCCTGCAACAGCAGGCCTGTTCCGAAGACTGTGTCAATGACGCCATCCTGGCCGTTAACGAAGCCTGTATGAATATCATCCAGCATGCCTACTACGGCCAGGCCAATGGCGAGATGATCATTGAGCTGTTTCGGGAAAAGAATTTCATCACCTTCCTCCTTACAGATTTTGCCTCACCGGTCGATATAGACCTGTGTCAGCCACGCGATCTTGATGACGTTCGCCCCGGCGGACTCGGTATACATATTATCCAGTCAGTCATGGATAGTATGCGCTTCCTGGAACCCCCCGCTAATGCGGGCAACCTGCTGGAGCTGAAACTGGATATTCACAAACAAGGTGCCCAGAGATAACTATGGAATGTACGACACGCTTAGAAAACGGTTTCACTGTCATCGCTCTTTGTGGCGAAGTCGATTTACATTTTTCGCCGAAGGCGCGCGAAATCATTCTTAAACATTTACAGGATAAAAACCATGTGTTGGTAGATCTTTCGGATGTCACCTATATCGACAGCTCGGGCGTGGCCAGCCTGGTGGAAGGGTTCCAGCATGCCCGCACGCACGATCTGAAATTCGCCCTCCTGGGCGTCAGCAAAGCGGCCATGCAGATCCTGCAACTTTCACGTCTGGACAAGGTTTTTCCTATTATCACCAACGCGGCTGAGGCCGATCAGCTGTAAGCCGATGCCAGATGAGCCATGCCACGCAAAATCCGGGTCTGCATCCTGTCCTTCACTTTGTTGAGAATATCGGTCGCAAGACGGTTTCCGCCATCGAGGAACTCGGTTATGTCGCCAGCATGCTGGCGGAAAGTTTTTACTGGCTGATCTTCGGTCACCGGCAACAGCAGCCGGTGCGCCTGCGCCATATCTTTGCCGAGGCCATGCGTATCGGCGTTTATGGCATTCCCATCATTAGTATTATTTGTCTCGCGATTGGCGTGATGATGGCCATTCAGGGCATCCAGACGCTGAAAACCTTTGGCGCGGAATCAAAGGTGATTGTCGGCATCAGTATTTCGATCACCCGCGAGTTTGCGCCACTGATAGTCAGCATTATGGTCGCCGGACGCTCCGGCTCCGCCATCACCGCGCGCATCGGTACCATGCTCGAATCCCAGGAAATCGACGCCCTGCGCGTGATCGGGATCAATCCTGTGCGCTACATCACCGCCCCCCTGTTGCTGGCCATGATGATCAGTATTCCCGCACTCACCGTCCTCGGCGATTTCATGGGCCTGCTGGGCGGCGGTCTGTATTGCGTCATTGAACTTAAAATCACCCTGGCGATCTATTTTGAACGCTGTGCTGCCGCACTCTCATGGGCCGACATCAGCCAGGGGCTGATCAAAAGTCTGGTGTTTGCCGCTATCATCGCGCTGGTTTCGGTCAGCAATGGTTTTCAGGTGCGCGGGGGCGCCGAAGGTGTGGGCCGTGCGACGACCCGTTCCGTCGTCATGTCGCTGACCTTCATTGTCATCGCGGACATGATTTTCACCTATTTTCTCAACTTCGCCTGACTATTATGCCCGCCGCCGAGAACAGCGAATACGCCATCGAGGTCCAGCATCTTGACGCGCATTACGGGGCGCGCCAGATCCTCCACGATGTCAGTCTCAATGTGCATCACGGCGAGATCATGGTCATCATGGGCGGCAGCGGCTCGGGCAAAAGCACCCTGCTACGCCACCTGCTGGGGCTGAACACCCCGACTCGGGGTTCGATAAAATTGCTGGGTCAGGATCTTGCCCGCAACAGCGAAGCGGAGATGTTCGGGTTGCGCCGGAAAATGGGCGTCGCGTTTCAGGGCGGCGCTCTGTTTGGTTCGATGACGGTAGAGGAAAATGTTGTCCTGCCCCTGTGTGAACATACCGAACTGGATGAGAACACCATGCGCATCATGGGACGTATGAAACTTGAAGTCGTCAACCTCGCCGAGTTCGGCGATCTGATGCCCTCAGAACTGTCCGGCGGCATGATTAAACGCGCCGCGCTGGCGCGCGCCATTGTGATGGATCCGCGTCTGCTGTTTTTTGACGAACCCTCGGCCGGCCTGGATCCCGTCGCCGCGGTCGAGCTGGATGAACTTATCCTGCGTCTGCGTCAGGCGATGAACATCACCATTGTCGTCGTCACTCATGAGCTGGAAAGCGCTTTCAAGATCGCTGATCGCATCACCGTGCTGGATCAGGGCGCGATCCTGATGACCGATAGCGTGGAGGCGGTCAAAAAGTCAGACAATCCGCGTATACAGAGCCTGCTCAACCGCCTGCCCAGAGACGATGCGATTGATGCGGATGAATACCTCGAACGCCTGACAGGAATATGACTGAACACGACTCAGAGGATACTTTTAAAACTTAATCTCTTTCAGGGTGTCATTCCCCGTTGCTTGCAGCGGGGTAGTTTATTCTTCCTCTCATAATTAACCCTTCGACAAGCTCAGGGCGAACGGAATTAAGGGTGAACG
>CAZQVV010000116.1:0-8278 GCA_964596835.1 uncultured Thiohalophilus sp.
GCTCAGTGCCAACCGGTATACAACACCCTTCGGCAATGGTGCTGAATAGTTACAATTTTTTTAAAATGACTAAGGTATAGCATGCAAGTTGATAACAGCCTGACCCACAATCCTCGGACCGTTAACGCCACAGAACAGGATCTCATGCCGGCGCGCTATGGCCTGCCGGTTCAGTTATTGAGCATGGCTGCGTTTACTCTGGCTTTTGTCGGCTGGCTGAATGAGACCTGGTTGATGTGGTTCGAAAACCCCATCTGGCTCAATCGTTATACTGAATATGCCATTATCATGTGTTTCGGACTCTGGCGTATTCTGGCTGAGAAAAATGTTTATACCCGAAAGCGATTAATGATCCTCGTTTTTATGGTGACGATATTCTGGTGGCTGATCCCCTGGCTATACCCGGTGTATGAGCCCTATGTAGGGTTTCTCTGGTCGCAGCCGGTGTTTCCCTCCCTGCATGTTCCGGGAACGATAACCTTTTTCCTGATTCTGGCCGCCGTGTTTCTGTTTGGTCGGCGCGTTATTTGCGGTTTTAACTGTCCCTGTGTAGGCGTGCGTGAAACGGTAGGCTTTGCCTTTCGAGATCGCACGCTACGTTCTGACTGGGCATGGAAGTTGCGCCACTCAAAATGGTTTTTCTTTATTTACTATGTCGGCGTGATGGTGGTTACCCAGTTTGCGCCTAATTCCTGGACAGTGAGTTTTGTCGGCAGCTTTTATCTTGTCGTCGCGATGACCTATTTTGGCTCGTTCTTTATTTCCCCCATTGTTGGCAATCGTTTTTACTGCCGCTATCTCTGTCCTTACGGGGCCACCTTCGGCTTGCTCAACCATGCCGGTTTTTATGGCATCAACATGGATTCGGATAAATGTATCGATTGCCTGCGTTGCGAACAGGTTTGTGATATGGGTATCCCGGTATGGAAACAGGGCAAAGAAGCGGGGCGTATTACTGCGCTGGAAGATTGCATGGGTTGCGCCCGCTGTGTGGTGTCTTGTCCAACGGATGCGCTGGAAGTGCGCGATGTGCGTAATCTGTTTCGGCCCGCACTGAAACAGAACGCCAGTCATTTATTGAAACGAAAAATGGCAGATAAAACAGAACGGCAAGAGAGCGGTTACCGTTCTGTTTCTGAGCGACGGCAGGACTGGAAGGAAGCGGGGTTGTCTCCCGCTTTTTCACAGATTCAGAAGCAGGCGGCGCGCTGTCTGGATTGTGGCGTGCCGGGATGCGTGAATGCCTGTCCTTTGAAAAACCGTATTCCCGAATGGCTGGAAGCGGTTGCGGACGGTGATATAAAAACGGCGGCTGAGATCTCCCATGCTACCAGTAATCTGCCGGAAATCTGTGGTCGTCTTTGTCCCCAGCATCGCCTCTGTGAAGGTAGCTGCACCAAAGCCAAAGAGGAAGACGGCGCGGTTACTATCGGCATGGCGGAACGTTTTATTACGGATGAAGCTTTCAGACAGGGCTGGAAACCAGCGCCGCCTGCCAAACAGAAATACAAGGGCAAAAGCATCGCTGTTATCGGTGCGGGACCGGCCGGACTGGCCTGTGCCGATGAGTTGAGCAAAGCCGGTTGTGAAGTGACCGTGTTTGATCGGGAAATGGTGGCGGGCGGCTTGATGGCCACTGCAGTGCCCTCCTTCAAGTTGGACAAATCCATCCTAATGCGCCGCCATGTTCTTCTTGAACAGGGCGGGGTGAGTTTTCATCTAGGTGTTGAAGCGGATGGGGCGCTGATAGAAAAACTGGTAAAAAATTATGATGCCGTTTTCCTGGGGCTCGGTGCGCAAACCTCGCGGAGACTGGACATACCCGGCTGTGATCTTGACGGTATTCACAATGCCCTGGATTTTCTGGCGGAAGTCAATCGTAAGGGCAGTGATGAAATTATGTCGGCTAAGCGGGTGTTGGTGCTGGGGGGAGGGGACAGCGCCATGGATTGTGCTCGCTCGGCCATACGTCAGGGCGCAACCAGCGTTATCGTAGTCTGCCGTGGAACAGAGACAGCGATGCGTGCCTCGCCAAAAGAAAAACAGATGGCGCGGGATGAAGGTGTACAGTTTATATTTGAAAGTTCGCCGCTTAAAATTATGGGGGAGCATCAGATCACTGCAGCACGCTTTGACAAGGCCGGTGATATATCGGTGCATATGATCCTGGATTGTGATGCTCTGATTTTTGCTATCGGTCAACTCCCACAGGCACCATCATGGCTAGCGAAACTGGGTGTAGAAACGGATGAGCAGGGCCTTATTCGAATCGATGCACGGGGACGGACTTCGCATTCGAAAATCTACGCTGGCGGCGACAACACTCATGGACCCGATCTGATCGTTACGGCGGTTGCCGCCGGACGATGTGCGGCCGAAGGTATTCTTGAAAGTTTTTCAATCGCACAGAAAATTAAAAGGGCCATAGGTTGGGCTGAGTGAAACAATGCATCACAGGTAATTTTTTTCTTTCCAAACAATAATAGTTAAGGAATCTATGATTAATTTCACCGTTCGTGGTGAGCTTGTCGAACCATGAACAACAGACACCATAAATTTAACCCATGTTGGACCTGCTTTCACTCAGCCCAACCTGCGTATTTTTCATGTACAGATTTAGATTGAGCCTTATGAGAATATTAATCATTATATTGCCACTGCTGTTTTCACCCGTCTGGGCGCATCATGCCATGGATCACATGATACTTTCAGAAAGTAGTGAACAGGTGATTGCCGACACCCAGCGAGGCGTTGAAGGTGGGGGACTCTGGTTTCTATGGGTCGGGGTCTTTCTGTTTATGTTGTTGGGTTTTGTTCGTTGGTGGAAGAGTCGATCATGAAAACAAAAAAAGTGCGCTATATCTGGATTCCGATTATCATTATCCTGATCGCAGTGCCAGCCGGTTTTTATTATGTCAACTGGAGCAAGAGTGGCTCAGGTGCGGGTTTGTATTCGCGTGACTGGTCGCCCGCCGCCATTTTTGCCTATTGGGATCCTGATGATTTTTATAAGTCGGTAAAAACGATGACCGGTGTCTACAAGGGCAAGCAATGTGTTTCCTGTCATGAAGCGATAACGCCGGGTATTGTTAAGGATTGGCGCAAAAGTCGTCATTCAAAGGCCAAGAAAATCGTTTATTGTTCTGATTGTCACGGTCATGATCATCAGAACCTACACTTGCCCACGCCAAAAATATGCGGCGGTTGTCATACTGTCGAGCATGCGGATTTTGAGGGTGAAAAACGTTTTGGATTTCCCAGCCATGCCCTGGCGATGGATCGGGCGCTGGATGCAAAACATTTTGTCGACAAGCCCAAGGCCGAAGTGACGGCCTGTCTGCAATGTCATTCGGTCGCAACCAAGTGTGACTCCTGTCATACCCGGCACCTATTCAGTGTGGCGGAAGCACGTCGTCCCGAGGCCTGTATTACCTGCCACAGCGGCCCTCCCCATCCGGATGATGAAACCTATTTTGGATCAAAGCACGGACAGATCTATCTGGCTGAAGGGGATAGCTGGGATTGGTCAAAGCCTTTACGAAAAGGAAATTATAAAGTGCCAACCTGTGCTTATTGCCATATGAACCGGAGCAAGCATCAGGTAGCGGGAAAATCTATCTGGAAATTTGGTCTCAAGCAGGTCAACCCGCTCACTTCCGGCAATGAGGTGAAACGGGAAAAATGGGTAAAACTGTGCAGCGACTGTCATGAGCCTGACTGGGCCAGACAACAGTTGACTAAAATGGATACAGAAAGGAAGCATGCCTGGAAAAAACTCTATGTAGCCGAGGGTGTGTTAAAAGATCTGCGCAGGAAAGGGCAATTATTTCCATCTGCGAAACAACGCCCGCCTTATCCCACTGACTCGGAAGATGCTTTCTTTCAAATAGAAAGGATAGGTTTCTTTGAGGGGCAGGCATCGGCCTTTTATAACATCTCTCCGATTGAACGGGATTATTTCAATATGTGGTACTTCGATAACCTGGGTGCCTACAAGGGCGCCGCGCACGGTGATGCAGCGTTTGTTCATAAGGGCCACGCGAAGATGAATAGCGATCTGGAAAATATCCGCCGTAACGCCAATGTTTTGCGAACCTTGAGCGAGGCGGAGAAGAAAGTCGGGATTAAGCCCAAAGCCGATGCCTTCTGGAAACACGGTGAGTATACGGATTACAACCGGGAGCATAACTAATGCCTGGGTCAGTCACGAAGAGGGAGAGGCGAGGGACGCGGAACTTGCGCATTGTTTTTGGATGGCTACTATTTTTTGTCACCAGCAGTCTGGCTTTTGCGGGTATGCCGCCAGCGGGTTCTTTCGATAATGTTGCCTGTATAAGCTGCCATGAGAAGCAGGATAGTGCCTTGGTCAAGGCATGGCGGATCAGCGCACATGCTAAAGATAAGCCGGTAGCGAATTGTATCGCCTGTCATGGTGACTCGCATAAAGGGGCAGCATCAAAGGCGCGCCGGGATAAAACCTGTATTAATTGTCATGGCGGCTATAAAAGCCCGGTGGTTCATAGTTATGCCTATTCCAAACATGGATTGATATTAAGGATTGAAAAGAACAAATGGGACTGGACACAGCCACTGGCGCATGCCAATTATCGCACACCCGGCTGTGCTTACTGCCATATGCACGCCGGTGGACATAATGTTTCTGTAATGATACGTGATCAGGATCTGCTACATGAAAACCGGAAAGAAATAACATCTATAAAGGATGCCACGCGCCAGGTTTGCCAGGACTGTCATGCGCCACGTTATATTAGCCGCCTGTTTGATAATGGTGAAAAAATGCTGGAGATTGCCCGAATGAAAGTCAGGGAGGCGGGGGGCTTGCTGCTACAGGCGCGGAAGCAGTATACCGCCAAGGAACTTGAGCCCGCTGAAAAACGCTACCAGGAAATGCAGTCCGTGTACCTTAAAAATGTTTATCTGGGAATTGCGCATCAGTCGCCGGATTATCAGTGGTGGTATGGCCAGCCCGCCCTGGATGGAGATCTTCTACGGATCAAGGGCGCTATCGGTGAACTGGAACGGATAAAAGCGGTGAATGAGAAAGAAAAGGCCTGCCGTACGGTCGCTGCCGATGGGAAGGCCAAATCAAAGTGGCCAGATTGTTTCTGAATGTTGAGCAAGTCCTTATAATATAGGCACTTCAATGCTGGTGCTCTTGGCATCACCTTCGAGGATCCCGGTATCTACCATCCATGTAACTACTGCTTCTTTGCTGGGCATACGTTGGCATGATCGTGTCAAACCACAGCAAGGGGATGCACTGAAATCGATTCTGTTAGCCTGGGTGGTAACTTTGCTGGTTGCAGCCGGGTTTGCGCTATTGGCCAGGAGTATTCTGTAACGGAGATCGCTGAGTGGATATTGATGCTTATGAAGCCTGGTATCACAGCCCGAGGGGGAGCTGGATCGGGGAGACGGAATTTGCCCTGTTAATGCGACTGTTACCGGCTCGCTTAAATACTGGGGGCAGTCACAGCCTGCTTGATGTAGGCTGTGGCAGCGGTTATTTTACTCGCCGCTTTGCGGCATCAGGCCTGCAGACAATCGGACTCGATCCGGATGCAACAGCGGTTAGTTATGCTCTGAAACGGGATACACAAACGGTTTATTTGCAGGGCATAGCGGAGTCGCTTCCCTTCGAGGATAACGGCTTTGATTATTGTTCAGCCATTACCAGCCTGTGTTTTGTGACGCAACCGGAAAAGGCGTTGATGGAAATGTGGCGCCTGGCGAGTAGAGGCGTGCTGCTGGGGTTACTGAATCGCCGTAGTCTGCTTTACCGGCAAAAACAGGGACGGGGTGCCTATCGGGGGGCGCGTTGGGATACTCTGGTGGATGTCAGGAGATGGATTGATATTCTTTCACCTCAGCCAGTTGGGTTGAAATCGGCAACAGCAATATTTCTGCCGGATGCTGGGGTGGACGCACGAATGCTTGAACGGCTATTACCCGCATCTCTTCCCTGGGGTAGTTTTCTTGCTGTCTATATCGAAAAAAATTCTACCTCTCAGAATTCTGACGTAATCTCAGGCTAATTCCGTATTACCCTTAAGATATGAGGTATCTCCACGAATGTTTCTAAAAATCAAGAGCTTATCTGTCCGCCAATAAACGCCAATAAAGGCAAAAGCATTGATGGTTATATCCTGCGTCACAGGCACATCAACATAAAATATTGGCGTTTATTCGCGTTCATTGGCGGATATTTTTTTAGCTGTTTAATTTGTAACTATTCAGCACAATTGCCGAAGGGTGTTGTATACCGGTTGGCACTGAGCAGAGCGAACCATCACAGGCACATCTTTTTGTCGCCCAAAGCGACGTTAAAAAATCTGCCCTGTGCGGATTTTCAGTTGATGGGTTTCGCTTCGCTCTACCCATCCTACGGATAACCAAAAGTGGGTAGGATGGGTAGAGCGAAGCAAAACCCATCAACATATCCTCAGGAGTAACTTGTTTTACTGAATAGTTACTTTAATTTTAAATATTATTTTGTGGGGATCTCTCAGCCCTTAGATAGCATGCTTGAGCTGATGTTTGGAACGCATGGTGTAAGGCTTGAGTTCTCTTGGGAGATCCACGAACTCGCTCAGAAAGATGATCACTTTGGCATCGGGACTGGTGGCGATATCCTTGATCTGGGCGATAATTTTGGGATCATCCAGTGCATAGTTAAAGTCGCGCAGGATATAGATGCCGAAATGGCGGGTGTTCTCGATGTGATCGAGTTGCTCCTTGGCGGTTTTGCTGCGGGGAATAGTAATATGCGCGGCCCCCAGACGGTGCATGCCCTCATTGGGCTGACTCATATAAAAAGCCTTGTTGCTGAAACGGCTTAACTGGGTGAACAGATCAACGACCCGATCCGTGTCGTAGGTTTCCATCGTGAGCAGGCGGTATCTGGACTCGAGTATTTTTTCCAGTTGTCCGAGGTAGTCCATATAGGAGGTAGCCTGAAGTTCAAGAGATGATCTGTAGTATAGCGCCTTTCATCTGCTGTTCCGGAGATTCCCTGTGATGCAGTTCAAAAAAGCTCGGATTAGGATTCCGCAGTTCAAGCACTTTTGACCAACGACTGGAAACTGATGACCTGATTGCGTCCCGCTTCTTTTGCGTGATAAAGCGCCTTGTCAGCCTTATTAAATAGGGACTCTACCGTGTCCTTGGCGGTCAGGCTGGCGGTTCCCAGGCTGGCGGTCAGAGGGACCTCACCGGGGGAGCCGCCATGGTTACTGCTGTGAGCGAAGCTAAAGCTTTCAATGGCCTTGCGGATGCGGTTGGCGACCGCACGGGCGCTACGGCCATCGGTGCCCGTTAGCAGCACTACGAATTCTTCGCCACCATAGCGGAAAACGATGTCGCTGGCGCGTAGATTATCATCTATGCATTTCGCGAAGGCCCTGAGGATTTCATCCCCAGCGCTGTGACCGAACTGGTCATTGATTTTCTTGAAGTGATCAATATCGGCCATGATGAGAGACAGGGGGGTTTTGTTACGGTGCGCCAGGTCGACTTCACGCTCCAGATTCTGATCCAGTGAAGCGCGATTTTTGATACCGGTAAGGGGATCAAATTGGGCGGCGGTGACCGCCTGCTGATACCGGATGGCATTGCGCAAAGGATATATCAACTGGCGTAACAGATTTTCCAGTTGTTCCATTTCCTGCTGGGCGAAGCGGTGACGGCGGCTGAATTCCAACTCACCCAGAAATTCACCGGCAAGTTTCAGCCGGTAGGAACAGGTGTGCCGCTTTTTCTGACCAAACTTGTGTTCGATCAACAGAGGTGAGTATTCGAAATGCACGCTATCGAATTCTATTTTTTCCTGCAGGGCATCGATAAAGAAGCCCAGAATGGTTTCGATTTCAAGTGAAGTTTGCAGCAACCCCGCCAGTTTCAGCGTATGCTGCAGCTCCGCCGGCGCGATACCCAGCTGATCTGCACTAGTAACATGAGCGGCGACTTGCTGCTCCTGTTTGTTAGGATATGTATAGACGGCCATAGCCACGAACCCTTTATTGATAACTGCCAGATAATATGCGATTTGCGTGCCAAGTCGCTATAAATAAAAATTACAATAAAAACAACGGGATAGAATAGGCAGCGTTTGCGTTTTGCCTGAATGTCAAAAATATGACGTATTAGGCAACTTAATTTGCAGCCATTTTGCCTGGCATTATCCAGGATTATGTGGGCGGGTTACGTCGCTAAATGGCTGTGCGGGGTAAAAAAAACCACATTATATATCCGATTGTGC
>CAZQVV010000117.1:0-8266 GCA_964596835.1 uncultured Thiohalophilus sp.
CTGTCGAAGGAAGCCTGTCGAAGGAAGCCTGTCGAAGGAAGCCTGTCGAAGGACAAGCAGATTAAGCCCTCAATTTTCAGTATTTCCACGCTCATGGTTCGACAAGCTCACCACGAACGGTTCGAGAAGGCTTTTCTGAGCGCAGTCGAATGGTTCACTATGAACGTGGAAATTCACCCACGATCTGGTATTTGGAACGCCTATTTAGTGGTGTCTTACCCAATGACGCAGTCTACTAAAATGAGCATATTTTATCCACAACGGACTATTCAACAAGAGGTTCCCATAAAATAACTAAATTCGATAACTTATTGTTTTGCAGCCCCTAAGTTAAAGGAGTCCCGTCATCCCGTATATGAACCCCCCTCAATAAGTAACCCCGCCGCAAGCAGCGGAGAATGACACCCAAAGAGATTTAAAAAAGACCGGCATCGTCACCGGTGCCAGTCTTTTGATCCTTACCGTCCAGACTTACTTCTTGGAGGAGAGATAATGGGCAATAGCGTTTATCTCATCGTTACTGACGCTGGCGATGATCGGTTTCATCACTGCGGTCTGGCCATTGCTGCGGGCGCCGCTCTTGATGTCCTTCATCTGCGTGACCAGATAGGCGGCATTCTGACCGGCCAGCTTCGGATAACTGCCAATGATCGGGGCACCACCACCGGCACCGTGGCACGCGATACAGCCCTTGCTCACAAACAGGCTGGCACCGTCGGCGGCAAAGATGGTGGTGGAAGCAACAGAGGCCATCAGACCAAAGGCGGTGGCCAGCATAATTTTTATGCACATATTTTGGATCTCCTTAGCTCAGCAAATAATATGGGTTGAATAATGACTCTCCAGGAACAGGCGGATTCCCCTTATTACCGTGAATCGGATAAACGTGCATTCGTCTTTGACGTGGGTAGAATTCAAACGTCTTTTAACTCCGATCTTCTTCGATCCCTTCAGCCCGCAGGACGTCGTATTTTGGCGCCTCAACGACGCGGCGAAGATCTCCTGAACGCCGCCATGCGAACCAGAGGCGGACCAAAAATGTTTTGACCAGCAGCAGTACGAACAACAAGAGGAACCCCAGAAACGCCCCTATTGCGAGATGCTCATGGAACTCAACAACATGATTCAACATCGCGTGGACTCCTTGGTAATTCGGGAGAAGATTCAGGCTGGACGACCATCGGTTTATTCCTTCCTACAGATGCCATCCGTTTGGTTGCATACTTAAGATCCGCCAGACATGATGCCCCCAGGAGCTGGTCTGCAGCCAGAAATAGATGGCTCCTAAGACCGCCATGAAAACCAAATAGGCGATAAAGCCGCCACGAATTTCGCTTTTCATGCTCTATCCCCCCCAGTAACGGATGAAGCCGTAGGTAATGGTGCTCACCAAAAACAAAAACCCGAAAGCCCATGCCGCCTTCAGAACGGTAGTCGGATGACCGTGTCGCGGGGCATCAGGTCGGGTCAACTCGTACTCAAGCGTATCACCCGCGCTCTTACCTGCATCATTGTTCATAGTGCCCCCCTTCTGCGTTTGCCCGGTGTTACGATCATCGCACATCCTCTTTTTTCGCTCGTCTTAACATCCACAGCACGCGGAGTCCGTAGCCGACAAAGAACGCCGTGGCCAGGCCTATCACGCCTACCGTCAACACCCAGGCCAAAATCCATCCGGGTCCACTGGGATGAAACGCATTCATAACGAATCACTCCCTGTTCTTCAGTGCGGCAACGCCGATCACCTGCGAACTGCCGCGATTCGGAGTCATAAAACACCTGGCCAGCTGATCCACACGCAATTGCGCGGGCATCGCGTAGCGGCCAGCGATGGGGAAAACCGAGTCGAGTGATATCATGATACTGGCCCTCTGTTGTGAAAAGACAAACAATGTCTGTGTCCTACCGGGTACCGGATGCTGCATTCGCCGGTTTGAAGAGAGTCCGGATGTACGCGGCCATAGCCCTGCGCGTCGCCTCCGGGAGGTAGCGGAAGGAGGGCATAGCGGTCCCTTTACGCCCCTCGGTAATGTCGTGATAGGCCCACGCGGCACTCGGCTGCATCCCCTGGAAGTCGATGGGTGCCGGTCTAAGCGCTCTAGCAGCAGGTCCATTCCCGCTCCCGTCCATTCCGTGGCACGCGGCACAGTTGGTCGCATAGGCAGTCTTTCCTATGGAGGAGGCGCCCGCAGACTTTGCAAAATCGGCGGTCGCCGTCCCCCCCGGGGATGCCCGTCTGCCAGCAGCCTCGCCGCGCGCAGCCACGTAATCGCTGACGGCCCAGAGATCCTTGGGGGGAAGAAAACTGTTGAATGAATGCACCATCGACGGCATGGCCGATCCCGGCCGTCCATAGTAAAGCAGCTTGTAAACGAAAGAGGGATCGAAGCGGAATTCTGACAGTCGTACCGGCGCCGGCTTCAGGTAATTTGCGGCAGCCCCGTCTGCATGACCGCTCGCTCCGTGACAACCGGAGCAGTTATATCGATAAAGCATCCGTCCGCGATTGTCCGTATCGGTGGTCCGCGACGCCCGTGAACTATCCCTGAAGTATACGAGATGGTCGTATCCCGGGTCGCGCAATTTCCCGCCGTGGTAGGCGTAGATCTCGACGGTACCAATACCCGGAACGAAACGTTTTTTTAACTCACCGCTACGCAGGAGTTCCCGCCTGCGGGCACGACCCAGTGTCTGCAGATAGGCGACCATCGCCTTGGCCTTCGGTCCGGGCCTGGAGGGCCCCCCGTGAAACATCCAGGAAAATCCGGGCATGATAGACCACGGGGCAACCATGCGCGCATCATACAGATGCGCGTACTGCCAGTCGTTCGTATGCACCCCTCCCTCGCGGGTCAGGTCCGGCCCGATCCGCCGCGTGCCCAGAAGGTGTGGATATTGATCGGCGTATTCCCATGCCTCGGATGGCGCGCCGTAGCGCAGGGGATCATCGCCGACCGGTCGCACAAACTGGCTGTGGCAGTAGTCGCAACCGTTCGCCATATACAGTTGCCGACCCCTCATTTGCTCGGCATTGAGGGTCAGCAGCTTTCGCTCGGCCGGCGGGGTACTGGCGATACGTGCCTGTTCACGAAACCACGGCAGGGCACCGGTAACCACAAATGCAAAAATGAAGAACCCCACCCCGGCAACGAAGAATATGACCAGGGCGCGCTCGATATTCGGACGTTTCATCAACAGAGACCCTCCATCAGGCCGGCTGTGCCAAAGGGGCACTCATTGTGTTCGAAAGCGGGCGGCTACGCCAAAGATTGACCGCAATCAAGATGAAGCCCGCCAGGATAACGATGCCGCTCAGGGTACGGCTCATCCAAACGCCTTTGAGTGCCACGATCGATACGTACCAGGGATACCCATATGCCCAGTAATGCCCTTCCATCAGTCCACCTATCCATAAATCGATAAACATCCAGCTGGATCCGACAAAGGTCAACCAGAACGACCACTCGCACAGTGTCCGATTGAGCGCGCGCCCACCGATTCTTGGCCAGGCGAAGTGGATGAATGCCATCATCACGAATGTGCCAAAACCGAGCAACGCCATATGGGAATGCCCTACCACCCAGTCACTAAAGTGAATCAGCGGCTGCTCCAGCAGAAGAGCCTGGAGTGGCCCCTGGGTGCAAACCATGAGATAGAAAACCACGCCCGCCAGCAACCAGCGCAAGGGGATATTGTCCGCAACCTCGATCCAGCGCCCCTGCATGGTCTTGTAAACGTTATAGACCACCGTGTAGACGGTAAACAAAAGCATGATGGATGTCCCCTGGGCGATGTACTGTGCCCACATCGGAATGGGGCTGTAGTAGTAGTGATGCACACCGACCAGCGGGTAGAAGAAGGCAAGACTCCAGAATCCAAGTAGCGACAGGGAGTGCGAATAGATTGGGCGGCGCGTCAGAACGGGAAGCAGGTAGTAGATAGTCGCCGTCGCAACAGGTGTCACGATTAAGCCCACCAAATCATGGATAAACAACCCCCCGATGGCCGCCCCGGCAATGCCGGGCGCCACATAGGCAGGCACCAGCCCCCCCATGATCCAGTTCAACAGAGCCCAGGCGACGAACGCCATGAGATACCAGCTCGACACATACAAATTTCGTTCCTTGCTGCGCGCGTAAGCGAGAAAGAAATTATAGGCCAGCACGGCAAAGGCAGGGATGATCATAAGGTTGACGTAGCTCGGGTATTCCATCCACTCTATCCCGAGGTTGTGGCCACTCAACAACGCAATCGTGCCGATCGCGATGCAGGTATTGTAGTAGAAAAAGCAAAACCAGGCCGCGCGTCCGCTGGCCAGGCGAACGTTCGTGAGTTTCGGAACCATGTAGTACGTGGCAGCAAAGAAAACGTTGATGAACCACCCATACGCCACCGTCTGGGTATGGACGAAACGCAAACGACCCCACCCAAGCGCCGGTGTGTGGCTGAGGAAATCCGGCCACGTAAATTTGAGCGCGACCAGCAGGCCGCCTCCCACGATCAGGTACAGAAGCCAAAAAATCGAAGCGTAGATATGGAATCGGACCAGCACGGGATCGATCAGGGAATCGGACTCGCGGTGGTGGACTTCCCCCTGCGAGCGCGCCAGCGGCGGCGTGGTCACTTGGAGCGGTTCGCGGCTCACGTCCGAAGAACTTAATATCGTCATGGAAAAGACCTCCTGATGCGGCTTTTCGATCCATCAATTCGAGGTGGCGCACGCCATTCTTATACTTATACTTAGACTAAGTCTATTTTTAGGGACATTAGCACGAAACATTGGATGCCGCAACCCCGGATCGTCCGATCAGGACAAGAACATTCTGGGTTCCTGAATGTTATTGAAGAAATAGCGGCCTAAGTTAAACGGACCCCGTTATACTAAGAGGCCCGTCGTCCCCTCAAAGGGCTATTCTGCTATTCCGGCTACAAGCATGCTGGAATGACGAAGGATTTGATTTTACGGATAAATTTGCGAGGTGCTCTCAGGATTTAAAGGCTTTCTTGCCCTGTTTGATAACCGATATTCCTGGCGGTAACTTATTCAGGTTACATTGAGGAAACACCACAGGCACTTCCTTCGGTCCCCCAACATGCCTGGCCTGTCATTGACTTCATTGTTGGGCTTCACCATAAAGATCATGGCTCAGCGCCAACCTACCTACACTGCTCCCTGGCAAGGGTACTGAATAGATAAGTTACTCCTGGCGAAGATCAAAAAACCGGACGGGTTTCAGCAGCAGGAGCGCCCTTTCCCGTAAAATCACTAGCGATTGCGATAACGGTTAAGATCCAGCAGGCCGGACAAGATAGGCTGCTTGCGGGCATAGCGCGCCTGGAACCAATCTGCCATTTTCCAGAAATCGGTCTGCGTACGACGCACACCAAAACGGGCGACAAAACGCTCATAATCTTTCATATTCCGTATCGCGGCATATTCATGGGCGAACTGCTCAATACCACCCTGCTTCACATCAAAGAAAAAATTGGGATAAGCACCTTCCAGCCCCTTGAGCACCGTCATACGATCATGCTTGATGTCCTGAATATCGCGCTCCACATCGGCACCATTGTCCATAAAAGAGGACAGGTTCTTGTAAGCCTTGTCCCGAATTAACGAATAAACGAGATACCGCTGATGGCCGATCGCCACTCGCACATAGGCTAGATCAGGAAAAACACGAATCACCTCCCCCCGTATCTGTGCAATCTCGCGCATGCTCTGGTCCGCTTGTCCTTCGACCCCCTGCCCCGCTGCAACCACACCGCGACGATCATGACAGCGATTGATATTGTCCTGTAGCGGGGCAACAGCCGCGAGCCGCTTCTGAATATGTTGATAAAGCTCACGCTGGGGATCGTCACTCTGGTAGCCTGTGACCCGATCCACGCTGAGCCAGTCCTTGCGCGTGCGGAATATCGCCTCCTGCTGTGAACGCATGCCGACATACCAGGAGTCCCGAATCGCCGCACGCTGACGGGTGGGGATAAACGCCAGAAAATTATCCTCTCCCTCCATGCGCAGAAAATTCATATACAGGCGGGTAGTGAGCTGATGACCCATATTGCCATAGACGTTGAAGCCCGCCACCAGTAAATAATGGATACGTTCCAGCAGCGGATAATCGATCACCCAGGCCGTCTCGGGATAATCGCCAACGAGTCCATACCGGACTGACGCGCTGTCAAAATGACGGAATATGGTCAACGCCGCATTGCGGTTGTGACCATCGCCATCCCACAAATAATCCATAGCCTTGTCCAGGCTGACCGAGGGTAACTGACTAAAATACGTCTCCCGGGCCTCAACATAATGCCGGTAACGTTGCCAGTAATCGGTCCAGATACTGAATATATTAAAGGTGTCACCACGCTCGGCAGGCAACTGTAGATAGTCCGAAACCGAATTCAGAAACTCGGGGTTATCCGGAAACATTTTGTGACGGGGATTCAGGAACACCACCCAGAACCGATCTTCAATGACATTCAGGGCAACCTGCCCCCGACAAACCGGCCCCTTGATGAAGCCTTCAATAAAAAAACGCGCATCGTCCAGCAAAAACCGGTAGCGTGAATCAGGTGGAATAGCCGCAAAGGCCTTGAGTGGGTTGGAGGCCACGTCCGGTCGGTAGGATGGCAGGCGACGAACCCGGTAGTCTGGTTTGAAAAACAAGTCTTCATAGCGCCGCATGCGTGCGTCAGACAAGCTGTAGACCACGTGATTCTTGGCGACGATACTGGGCGTATAGTGCATAAAACGATAATAGAAATCGGCGGTACCCGGATCGTCAAAGGGCCGGATGGTGGCAATTTCATCCACTCGCTGACCCGGGGCGGTGCGCGAACGCACCAGGCGGAAGAATTCCCGTACGGGAGCTTTTTCAAAATGAATATGGGCCAGAAACAGGTGTTCATAGAGATAACGGCTGACCAGTTTCTGCCGCAGACTGGGGCCGTTTAGAAACGCTTCCCATTTCTTGACCTGCCTGCGGGCCTCGCCCGAGATCTCGGGCGGCCCGTCCCGGGGCGCACCCTGGGCCAGCCACTGCACCAGCGTCCGGTATTCCGCCTCACTAAGATTGGGCATGGCATAGGGCATGCCCCAGCCCGGTGTCCTGCGCGCATAGTCCGCAAACTGCTCCAGGGTCGGACAGATCTGTTTGCGATCCAGACTGATATCAAAGCTGTCCGGCAAGCGACCCACCCGGGGCTGTGGATGGCGTTGCTTCAAACGCAACATCTGGTAGAGCAGCGAATTTTCCAGGTTCTGTTCCGGATCTTTCGTATTGGCTTCATTGAGAACCGAGTGGAAATGTTTCTTCCGCCATTCAGGAATCGTTTTGGCATCAATAAACAGGCGGGTCGGTTCCACACCCAAGATACGGTGGCCGTCATAGACCTTCGCCTTGTTCGCCCCCCGCAGCAGTCCTTCGTAAGAAGAGAGTTTCAGCTGGCAAGGCGCATCGTAACAGCCATGACACACTACGCAACGCCGTTCGAGAATCGGCTTGATCTGATGTTCATAGGAAATCGGTCGTGCCGGCAAGCTCAGCAACAAATTGTAATCAACCCGTACCGGGTTGCTAAGCGGTGAACCGCTCTGGGATGAACAGGCCGAGAGCAAGGCGAAGAAACCATACCCCACGATCTGAATGATCCGGGCAATACGCACATCGGCCTGTTTCATATCGATCCTTGTGGGCGCCATTATTTCTATATCTACGCCGTATTATTTTTTTAAGCTGACGGGGTATTCAAGTTGTAGGCAGCGCAAAGCGAAACCCAACAAATGAGCATCCCGATGGGTTTCACTTCGTTCTACCCATCCTACCGTTTTTTCTGTAAGCCGCGAACAATCACCCCCCAACGGAGATTAAAGATACACATGAAACCCGTTATTGTTATGATGTGGGACCGTCGTTGCCAGCACTGACTCAGACAGACTGATTTTCAGCGCAACTGAATTTCACTCGAAATCCCAGAAATTCGACATTCTTGCGATCTTTAAGATTGTCGTAATCCTCGGCAACCACGTAAGCATCAATCAGCCATTCGCCGCCACTGTTCAGAACGCCCACCTCGGAAATATTATAAACACATTCCTTACCGAACAAACTGGCAACTTTCGATACAATCTCCTTGCCTTCGCCAGCGTTCCAGCTTTTATGTATTCGCCCCCGTTCCTCATCGGACGAATGCATCCACTCTTCGATACTGATCGATGACATCATTTACCCCCTTTGAATATAGTAAAATTGAAAATAAT
>CAZQVV010000118.1:0-8154 GCA_964596835.1 uncultured Thiohalophilus sp.
CGGACGAACGGTGATTTTTAAAGTGGACGGATATTTGGAACGACTATTCAGGAAAAATTCGGTAACACTATGACATCACAGGAAAACAGCAATAATGCCCCTGGCAGTCCAGGTCTCGCACCGACCTGGAGCGGTGGCCGGAAAAATACTGTTGGCTGCGCGCTCGGTCCTTCCCGGCTATGGTTTACCCTTGGCCGTGGGATTATTAACGAAGTTTTTTATCCCCGTGTGGATCTGCCGCAAATCCGTGACCTCGGTTTTATTATCGCCGATGGAGAGGGCTTCTGGATCGAGGTAAAACGACTGGACAACTATACGCTCAGCCAGCCGGAACCCGGCATACCCGCGTATACCGTTGTACATCAGCACCCGCGCTTCACCCTGACGCTGCGCATTACGCCGGATCCGCAGCGCGATGTCGTGTTGATTGAAGTCAGGCTAGATGGTGACGAAAAGCTGCGGCCCTACGTTTTACTGGCCCCCCATCTGGGCGGAACCGGTTACGATAATTTTGCTGCTGTAGCCTCCTCCTACCGGGGCCGCCGTATCCTGTGGGCGAAACAGGGCCCGTTCGGGCTGGCACTGGCCGCCGTGGATGCCGACCAACGTGACGCCTGGAAAGAGGCAAGTGCCGGTTTTATCGGTCGTAGTGACGGTTGGCAGGATTTTAATCAAAACGGCGCCATGCGCTGGCATTACTCCCAGGCCGGTCCCGGCAATGTCGCCCTGACCGGGCGTTTGCCCCGCTACGCCGTACTGGCGCTGGGCTTTGCCAGCAGTAAGGAGTCCGCGGCTACCCTCGCCCTCTCGGCGCTGCCGCGGCAGTTTGACAGCCCGTGGAAACAACAGATCCTTGACTGGCACAGTTGGCACTCAGCCTGCAATGGGCGCTGCATGTTCGATCTGAATTTACCTGAACACCTGCACGACGAACTGATGATCTCGGCGATGGTGCTGCGGACCCACCAGGATCAGATATTTACCGGCGCGATGGTCGCCAGCCTCAGCATCCCCTGGGGCAATACGCGCAACGAACGGGGCGGATATCATCTGGTATGGCCGCGTGATCTGGTCGAGAGTGCCGGTGCGCTGCTCGTACTGGGAGCGGATGATAAGGCGCGTGAAATCCTGCGTTATCTCGTCGCCAGCCAGCACAGTGACGGCCACTGGTATCAGAATCAGTGGCTGGGTGGCAAACCCTACTGGCAGGGTATGCAACTTGACGAGACGGCTTTCCCGGTATTGCTGGCGGCAGCGTTACGCGAGCGGGGAGCGCTGGACAGCATCGATGTGCAGCATATGGCCTCTCAGGCGCTGTCTTTTATCATTCGCAATGGCCCCTCCACCGATCAGGATCGTTGGGAAGAAAATACCGGCGTCAATACGTTCACCCTGGCGGTATGCATCGCCGCGCTGGTCAGTGGCGCAGAGTTCCTGGAAGGGGAGGATCGAGATATAGCACTGGCTGTCGCCGATTTCTGGAACAGCCGCATCGAATCATGGACCGTAGTACGCAATACCGCACTGGCGCGAAGCCATCAGGTTGCCGGTTACTATATTCGTACCATGCCGCCAAAAGCTATCATGGACGAAGAAGCGCTGAGCGAGAAGCTGCCAATCAAAAACCGTCTGCGGGATCCCGGCCTGACGGCTGAAGAGCAGATCAGCACGGACTTTCTGCAACTGGTACGCTTTGGTTTACGCCGCGCCGATGATCCGCTGATCAGGGACACCATTAAAATAGTCGATGCCCTGCTCAAGGTCGAGACGCCCAACGGGCCAGCCTGGTATCGCTACAATGGCGACGGCTATGGTGAACACCGGGATGGATCGGCCTTTGATGGCACCGGTCTGGGCCGTCCCTGGCCGTTACTGACAGGGGAACGCGGCCACTATGAATTACTCGCCGGTCGGGACCCCCTGCCCTATCTCGAAGCCATGACCGCCATGGCGGGACGCGGCGGCATGCTCCCGGAACAGGTCTGGGACAGCGGCCCAATTCCCGCTCACCGTCTCTACCCCGGTAAGGCAACCGGATCGGCGATGCCCCTGGTCTGGGCGCATGCCGAATTTATCAAACTGGCACATTCACGCGCTAAGGGTCAACCGATGGATCGGCCTGAGGCTGTCTGGCGCCGCTACCGCGGAAAACAGCGGAAGTCTGAACTTGCGGTATGGTTCCCGTGGGCACGGATTGATACGATTCAGGCCGGCGAGGCTCTCTGCATCTGTTTACCACAGGCTGCGACCCTCTATTTCTGGCAGGATGGCCAATCGGCGCATTCCGGACAGGATACGACAGCAGGGGGTCTTGGTCTGCATACGCTAACACTTCCGGCAGAGACGCTCACGGTCGGCGAAACATTCTATTTCACTATCGAACCACCAGAGATCGGTGAAGGAACCGCGCCCCCTTACCGAATCGAAGTGGTGGAAACGTTGCGCTCCTGAGCCGGATCCGGATAAATTTTACTATTTGAAATCAGGAATCTTTGATGCCAAATACCAGCGTTCCGCATCCTTATCATAGTTCCACTCCTGTTCATCGGTAATCGTCCGCACGACCACACTGGCATCTTTCGTGTACTTGATTTCCACCACCTGTTCCATGCCTTTTTTAGTCATGGTTCGGCTTAGTACACGATAGCCCGTGACCTGGATCTTTTTTAGTTTTTCATGCCGTGCAGTAGAAAATTTAGCCGGCTCCCTGAGAAAATCATTTGTTTTTTCCAGATCCCCCCAGCGAATAACCTGTTCATAGGTGCGCATGGTCTTTTCAAAACTGTTCGACTTTTCACTATTACCGGCACACCCCCCCAGCAGTAGAAAAAATCCCAGTACCCACACTAATCTAAAATCTTTCATTATTCCTTCTTCCTCCTGTTATCCCACCCAATTCGCCATGCTTCTATGCAGTATAAATATAATCAGACCCAAGCCAAAGCAATACGTTATAATTTCAGGACGGTTGATGGGTTTCACTTTGTTCTACCCATCCTACTCTTTAGCTCACGTAGGATGGGTAGAACAAAGTGAAACCCATCGTTGACTCTGTGACCAGGTCATGCTTGCTCCTGAATTTGTTCGATATAATGTGCAAAAAATCACTTTCCCTTGCCCTGGTTCAGCATGCCTGCAGCCGGGATTACCAGCAAAACCTGGATCGCAGTCTCGACGGTATCTGCGAAGCAGCCGCAAAGGGTGCGCAATTGATCCTGCTACAGGAACTGCATACCTCACCTTATTTCTGCCAACAGGAAGAAACTTCATATTTTGACCTGGCGGAAACCATCCCTGGCCCCACCAGTAACCGGCTTGCCCGCCTCGCATGCGAGCTGAACATCGTCATTGTCACATCTTTATTTGAAAAACGCGCTACCGGACTTTATCATGATACTGCCGTGGTACTGGAACGCGACGGTTCCATTGCCGGCATTTATCGCAAAATGCATATACCGGATGATCCTGGCTATTACGAGAAATTCTATTTCACCCCCGGTGATCATCGTGACAAAGCAGGAACAAATACGGCCTTTACCCCGATTAAAACCTCGCTTGGGCAGCTGGGCGTGCTGGTCTGCTGGGATCAGTGGTTCCCCGAGGCCGCCCGCCTGATGACTCTTGCCGGTGCCGATATACTGCTTTACCCCAGCGCCATTGGCTGGCACGAAGAGGACAATGCCGCCGAGCAGCAACGTCAGCATTCAGCCTGGCGCACCATTCAGCAAGCCCACGCCATTGCCAACGGCATACCCGTCGCCGCCTGTAATCGTTGCGGGGTCGAAACAGCCGATGACGGCAAAGGGCGGATTCGATTCTGGGGCAGCAGTTTTGTCGCCGGGCCACAGGGCGAAATACTGGCCGAGGCGCCGATAGACGATAGCGCGGTCAGCCTTGTTGAACTTGATCTGGCTCACAGCGAAGCCGTCCGCCGCATCTGGCCCTATCTGCGGGATCGGCGCATTGATGCCTATTCCGACCTAAGCCTGCGCTATCGCGATCAAACCGAAACTCACCAACACTAACCCGGCCCCGCACACAGAATGTCCCCTGAAGATGAACAAAGACGCATGGCTAAATATATGATCATTGGCATGTGGGTGCTGGTGGTGGGCTTGTTGATCATGACTTTCAGCCATATCCTCAAACGTCAGAACAATCCCAACCAGGAACTGCTCGCACAGCAAGGTACTGGCACTCCTGTCGTCAGACTGAAACGCAACAGGTATGGTCATTATGTAGCCAGCGGCCGAATCAATGGTGAACCGGTCACCTTTATGCTCGACACGGGCGCCACCGATGTTGCTGTACCCGCCCGACTTGCCGACCGACTGGGACTGCAACGCGGGCGAAAACGGCTTTACCAGACCGCCAAAGGACCCGTGACCGCGTATACCACGGTACTCAATCAGGTTCGTCTGGGAAGCATCAAGGTGCGCAACGTGCGTGCCTCCATCAACCCGGACATGGACAACGGAGAAGTGCTGCTGGGGATGAGTTTTCTCAAGCAGCTCGACTTCAGCCAACGAGGCGATACCCTGACGCTGCGTCAATATTGACCACAATAAAACAATCCGCCCGCTTCGTTAGTGAATTCGTCACTGGCGTCCTGTTTTTTTTTGCCCTACACTAAAATTCAGCCCCGGCTGGCCGATAAAGACAACAATCTGACATTACTGCTAAACAGGGAACAAACCCATGAAACAACACCATTTATTTATTGCACTGCTTGCAGGGCTTTCACTGTCTGTCACCTCCTTTACGGCCCAGGCTGATCTCATCGGTCTGCAGATTGGCGGCGGCGGCTGGAAACATGATCCCAGCGGGAATTTTCGTTACAACAGCGGTAGCAGCAGCGTGTCCATCGATCTTGATTCCGATTTGCACATGCAGACACAAACCCAGGGCTATTTTTATATCAACTTTGAAAATCCCATCCCCCTGCTGCCCAATGTCCGTGTTATGAGCACCAAACTTGAAAACAGCGGCAGCGGCCAAATTAGCCAGTCGTTCGTCTTCAACAACCAAACGTACACTGCCAGTACCAGTGTCACCAGTACTCTCAATTTGAACCAGACCGATCTCACACTCTACTGGGAGCCGCTGGATAATATAGTCTCCTTCGACTTTGGTCTGACCCTCAAAAAAATCAGTGGCGAAGCCACCCTCATCAGCGCAGCCCTGGGCAGCAGCAGCACAACCTTTTCACAAGTCATCCCCATGGGCTATCTCATGCTGGGCGTCTCCCCCATGCCGGGGTTGCTCATCAGCGCCGAAACCAACGTAATCCAGTACAGTGGCAGCACCATCAGCGACTTTACCGCCAAAGTGTCATATACCACGGATTATTTTCTGGGAATAGAAGCGGGTTATCGCAAGCAGGTTTATAAACTGGACAATGTCAGTGGCGTTTTTTCTGATATGCGATTCTCCGGGCCTTTCCTCGGTGCTTATCTGAAGTTCTAAAACAGCAGAGTGGATTTTCACTGGTTCCCACGCTCCGGCGTGGGAACGAGGAAAGCTTGCTGTGGAGTGGCTAACCCATAGGTTGGCGCTGAGCAACGCGAAACCCAACAGGCGCGACCTATAATTGACTTGATTTGTTGTTGGGCTTCGCCATAAAGATCATGGCTCAGCACCAACCTACATTGGCGACCTTAGCTTAGCCCATCACTTCATAATAATGAAGACTGAATAAATCAGAACTGTCCCGCCAGACTTTTTTCTGCTCATAACCTGCCTGCCCGGCCAGCGCCCCAAACTCCGCCACGGTATATTTATATGAGTTTTCGGTATGTATGGTTTCACTTTCCCTGAATGTAAACTCCTGCTCACCAATCGTGACCGTCTGCTCTACCGTGCTGACCAGATGCATTTCAATTCTGCCTGCCTGCTCATTATAGAGGGCTTTATGCTGGAAATACTCAAGATCAAAATTCGCATTTAACTCATCATTTATTCTATGCAACAGGTTGAGATTAAATTCGGCCGTCACGTCCTGGCTATCGTTATACGCCGCATGCAGAAGCTTTTCATCCTTCTTTAAATCAACGCCGATCAACAAGCTCCCGCCCTGACCTAACACCTGTGCAATATGACGCATGAAAACAATGGCGTCATCAGGTTCAAAATTACCAATACTGGAGCCTGGGAAAAAAGCCACTTTATGAATATTCGGAGGGCAAAAGTGAAGTTTTACATTCGTGGTAAAATCCATGCAACTGGCATGGATATCAAGCCAGGGATATTCATTTGAGAGTTGTTGAACCGCATCGAACAAATGCACGCGTGAAATATCCATTGGCATGTATGCAGTGGGTTGTATTTCATCAAGCAAATAACGAACCTTCTCACAGCTACCGCTACCCGGTTCAATCAGCAGACACTGTTCACCGATCAGGCCAGCGATTTCTTCCGCATACTGTGTTAAGAGGGAAATTTCGGTTCGTGTCTGATAATATTCAGGCAGTTCGCATATCGCATCGAACAACCGGGATCCTTTAGCATCATAAAAGAATTTAGGTGGAATTTTTCGTGGCGACTGTTTTAGTCCCTCGATGACTTCGGTATAAAAATCATCGGCTAAGGGTTGATCGTCATAAAACTGTACCACGCCATGTTCCTGATAATGCATAAAACATCCTCTGCTAATTTAACCCTGGCATCACAGGCCGTTCGCACAAGACCCGCCTGGATACCTTGCTCATCTGTCTGCTCATAGTAAGAAATGAACTTCCCCGCCGCAAGTTGCGGTTTACATTTATGCGAACCATTTTCTCCCGGCCTGCCTGATCCAGGGAAAACATCATGAAGGTCATTTCCCATTCTGAGTTTATTGCAGAGCAAATAAAAATCCCTGACATCCCGTCAGTTTGTTGCTAAAGTTAATTTATCGTTAAATCAGGGGTTCCAAATCTCTCGTTCTTCCGGAACCTTGCCCTTTGGCGATGGTCACCTCCACGAAAGAATAAAGGTTTACTATAAAACTAATACTAAAAAAGGAGCTTTCATGTTACCTCAATTGCCACTTGATAAATGGGAAGACACCAAGAACACCCTGCATTTATTTATGCAAATCGTGGGTAAAATCCGACTCAGCCTGTCTCCTAAAACAAACCACTGGTGGCATGTGCCCCTGTATGTATCCTGCCGGGGACTTAGCACCCGCCCTATTCCCTATATTGAACGCTGGTTCGAGATTCAGTTCGATTTTATTGATCATCAATTGCATGTTTTGTGTAGTGACGGCCGTCAGGAATCTTTTTCATTAGAGGGCCAGTCCGTCGCCGGCTTTTATCAGTCATTATTTGACGCCCTAAAGAAGATTGAAGTTCAGGTTTCGATTACCGCCAAACCCTATGACGTCCCCTTCAGCAACATCCCTTTTGCAAAAGACACGACACATGCCAGTTATGATCCGCAATGGGTCACAAAATATTGGCAAGCACTGGGCTTTGTGAATTCCACCTTCGAGGTTTTTCGCGCCCGTTTTATCGGCAAAAGCACGCCCGTCCATTTGTTTTGGCATCATGCTGATCTGGCGCTGAGTCGTTTTTCCGGTAAAAAAGCGCCTAAACTCGAAGGACGATCCAAAGCCGATCAGGAAGCCTATTCACATGAGGTTATCAGTTTCGGTTACTGGGTGGGGGATGATACCGTTCGCGAACCCGCGTTTTACGCCTATGTTTACCCTGAGCCTGAAAACATGACGGATGAACCGCTAACCCCCACTGAAGCCACCTGGTTTACCGATTACGGCTATGCCATGGCATTTTTACCTTATGAAGCGGTACGCAAAGCAAAGCAACCGAATGAGTATTTACTCGGTTTTCTGGAAAATGCTTATCAACTCTGTGCCAGACGCGCCGGTTGGGATGTCGAAAGTTTAACGCTGCAACCAACTTAACTGACTTAATGTCGTTCGCCCCGAACCCTTCGGCTTCGTCCAGGAGAGCCTTGTCGATCCGATTAATTCCGTTCGCCCTGAGTCCTTCGGCTTCGCTCAGGAGAGCCTTGTCGATCCGATTAATGCCGTTCGCCCTGAGCTTGTCGAAGGGTTCATGCTGAGGTATTCCCAGGAATATTCTTTAAAAGCCAAAGGCTTATCTGTCCGCCAATGAACGCGAATACACGCAAATAAGGGCAAAAATATTG
>CAZQVV010000119.1:0-8088 GCA_964596835.1 uncultured Thiohalophilus sp.
AACGGCAGAGCCTTTTCGAGCCTCACCGCCAGAGGCAGTGGTTTATCTAAATTGAATTAGTTTAGCCTTGTTTACAGTTCCCGCGCCACCTGGTGACCTTCCTGTTCATTCACGAACAGCAACAGCACTGCGCCCAGAATAAACAGCAGGCCGACGGAAAGAATACCGATGCGGGGGTTGCCACTTAGCAGCCCGACGGTCCCCATCATAATCGGTCCAAGCACGGCGGCAAACTTGCCCATCATATTATAAAAGCCAAAGAACTCGGCTGGTTTATCCGCCGGAATAATGCGTGCATAAAAGGAGCGGCTCAGGGACTGCACCCCGCCCTGTACCAGGCCGATGGCAATGGCGAGAATATAGAACTCCAGGCTGGTATCCATAAAATACGCCCCCACCGTCACCAGCACATAAACGCTCAGCCCGAGCAGGATGGCGCGTTTGGCGCCATAATGCTTACCCAGCAGGCCAAAACCCAGGGCGGCCGGGAAACCCACGAACTGGGTGATCAACAACGCAATAATCAAACCCTCGGAATCCAGTCCAATGGACATGCCGTAATCCACCGCCATGCGGATAATCGTGTCCACGCCATCGATATACAACCAGTAAGCGAACAGGAACAGGAATACCACCCGCAGTTTCCTGACTTCATGAAAAGTATGCAGCAACTGCTGCAAGCCCTGCCGGATGGCCGGACCGGGTTTTGTGGCTGCCCCTTTTTTTTCAGGCACCCAGAGAAACAGGGGAATAGAAAACAGCGCCCACCAAAGTGCGACTGTCAGAAAGGAAAACCGCACCGCTTCTCCCGCATCGGCGAAGCCAAAGGCCCCGGGCCAAAGGGTCATGGCCACATCAAAGGCAAACAACAGACCGCCACCCAGGTAACCTATGGCAAAGCCGAAGGCCGACACGACGTCCAGATCATCGTCTTTTGCGATACCCACGATCAGGGCATCGTAGAACACCAGGCTGCCCATGAAACCCAACATCGCGAACACGAAACAGGTCAACGCCAGCAACCACTCACTCTGAGCGATAGCATAAAGTCCTGCCGTCATCAGGACGCCAAGAGTGGCAAACACGAACAGCAGTTTCTTGCGCAACTGACCAGCATCGGCGATCGCACCCAGTACCGGCGCGAGAAGCACAATCATCAGCCCGGCCAGGGAATTAGCGAGACTAAGGCGGAAGGTGCTTTCAGTCACCGGAATACCGCTACTCCAGAATTCCTTGAAAAACAGAGGAAAGAAACCCGCCATCACCACGGTAGCGAAGGCTGAATTAGCCCAGTCATAACAGGCCCATCCGATAATCTGACGATTTAATATACGGCGCATTCAGCTATTTAAAACCCTTGATTCATTTACCGTTTAGTACCTTAGAAATAATTTTCTGCGCATTTTGTAGAAAATTATTTCTAAGGTACTTATCTTCTGGTTTATCCAGGTTAGGATGAGTCCGTCGATAGTGCTCAGAACAAGCCTGTCGTAGGCCGCTTTGTTCCACTCAGGAGGCCTTGCCAAACGTGACACTCAGACTGATTCCAGGCTTTCATCCGACCTGTCCTGTTCGTCGTGTCTGAGCGGACCCCCCGGCCAATAGAAAAAACAAATGCCCCATGGTGTCATTCACATTCGATTTCAGGTAAATTACAGCAATGAAATTGACACATTGTATTAGACGGGCAGGCTGTTTGGTCCTGACCAGCATACTTTCTGCACCATCTCCCTTGATTACACTATCTTCTTTTGTAAATCGGATCCACATTCTTTGAGGCCATGAGTGAGAACGAATTAAAAACCAGCATTGACGGCCTGAGGGTGGGGATGTACGTGACCCGCCTTGAGCGCCCCTGGCTCGAAACGCCCTTTCCTCTGCAGGGGCTTCATATCGAATCAGAAAAAGACATCGAAATGCTGAGGCGTTATACCAGTTATGTTTATGTGGATACGGCCAGAGGGCCCTCTCCACCCGTGGAGCACTGGATCACCGACGATCCCGAGAAACTACAATTACAGGACAGGGAGCTCCCTCCGATAGAGGCCTTCAATAATAAGCCTGATAACGAATACACAAAATTAAAAAAATGTTTCTATGAAATAAAATCTTCATTCGAGCAGGAGTTCAAGGATGCCAGGGAGATCCAGGAAAGAGTAAACTCGAGTCTTAAAAAGATTCTCCACGATCTCCAAAAAGGAAAATCACTGGATATCGCACTGGTAAAAGAGGGTGTGGAGGCAACGGTTGGCAGTATTATCCGTAATCCGTCTGCCTTTGCATTACTGGTCCAGATTGAGAAATCGAACAAATATATATACAGCCATGCATTAGGCACCTCCGTCTGGTGTGCGCAGTTTGGACGCCATCTGGGGCTTGAGCGAAAAGACATCAATAATCTTGCTCTGGGCGGCATGTTGCTCGATATTGGGAAAATAAAATTACCGAATACGCTGCTCAATAAAAAAGATACCCTCTCGCCTGGAGAGTGCACATTAATCCAGAAACACGTTGACTACAGCGTAAAAATACTGGCTGCATCAAAGTCTATACCCCCGTCTGTCCTGCGTATGGTTGCCACACACCATGAGCGCGCGGATGGCTCCGGTTATCCTCAGAAACTGGAAAATGATTTGATTCCGATTTATGGCCGAATTGCCGGCATTGTCGATAGTTATGATGCCATGACGACACGAAAGCCTTACAGTGAAGTGGTTTTCACGCCTCACGAAGCTATCCATGAGCTTTATCATTGCCGTAATACTATTTTTCAGACCGAGTTAATCGAGCAATTTATCCAGACGGTAGGGCTGTATCCGACGGGTTCGCTGGTGGAATGTAATTCAGGAGAAATCGGCATCGTACTCGAAGTTAATGATCTGAAGAGGCTTTTCCCAACCGTGATGCTGATTCTTGACAAGGACAAACTTCCCATGAAAGAGTTTAAAACGATTAATCTATCAAAGCAGAAAAATTCCAGCCTGAAAGTCGAAAAAGGTCTGCCATATGGCGCACATGGCATTAAAATGGATCAGTTGTTTTTATAACTTTCCCAAATCAACACCTGAAAATTTTATAAGCCATTTCATCATTTTTTCATGAGGCATGGGTTTTGCAAAATAATAGCCTTGCGCAATATCGCAATCTATTTTCTTCAGGTATCCCAGAGTAGCCAGATCTTCTGTGCCTTCTGCAACCACTTCCATATCAAAAGCATGCGCAAGATCGACGATAAGTTTTACTATATTCTGGCTGAAAGTATTGGTCACAACATTGACTATAAAAGACTGATCTATTTTAAGTTCATTAACCGGAAGTTTTTCAAAATAAGATAATGATGAATAGCCTGTTCCGAAATCATCTATTGATATACTAACCCCCATTTCCTGAAGTTCCCGCAAAACAGAAAAGCTTCTCTCAGGTTCCAGCACCAGTGAGCGCTCAATAATTTCCAGGGTAAGGGTAATATTTTTATTACCCCACAGGTTGAGTGCATTCGAAATATGATCTTTTAGATCGGGAGACAAAATCAACTCCGGCGGAATATTAACGGAGACAGATAATGGCCCCCATTTATTTGTCCACTCGGCGCTTTGCCGCAGTACGGTATTCAATATCCAGTTTGTAATGGGTTTGATATTTCCCATTCGTTCAGCGATGGGAATAAAATAGTCAGGCGATATAAAGCCTTTTGAGGGGTGATTCCACCTGAGCAAGGCTTCGGCGCCTACGATACTCCCGGTATTAAGTGAAATTTTCGGTTGGTAATAGATCAGCAGCTGGTCTTTTTCCAGGGCGCCATCAAGGGCCATCTCTATATCCCAACTATCCGATATTTCTTCGTCCTCAGGTACAGCCGATTTCCCGATTTTTTTATTCCCCTGTTTTGCTTCATACAGGACAGATTCACATTCTTTCATGAGATAAAGGTGATTTGAAGCATGTGTCGGGCAAAGACTTATGCCTATAGTGCAGTCCACATATAATTTTTCTTCCTTGAACGTAAAAGGAACCTGCAACAGGCGTAGTATCTTGTGTGCCGCCAGCTCCGCATGGCCCACATTCATAATATTTGTCAAAATCAGGGCAAACCTGTTGTCACCAATGCGCGCCACATAATCCTGCGCCCGTACTACATTTCTCAACAGCGCGGCGAACTTCTGTAGAATCTGATCCCCGACTTCATATCCAAAAATATTATTAATTCTGTAGAACCGATCGATATCGACGATGAGCAGCCCTATTTTTGAGTTATATATATTTACATCATTAACCTGTTTAGACAAAAGCGCTAAAAAAGCGTTTCTGTCCTGTAAGCCGGTTAGATTGTCTTGTGTTATCACGGTAGTAGTAATTAATGTTTTTGGGGAGGCTGCCCATAAAATAAACTATCCCGTCGTAAGCGGAAGAGGTATTAAGCTGTAGGTTGGGTAGAGTAAAGCGAAACCCAACAAGCAAACGTGCCGATGGATTTTGCTTCGCTACCCTCCTACTGTTTTTCGCTGCAAGCAACGGGGAATCACACCCAGCGGAGATTAAAAAAGGGTCATAGCAAACGATAACACTAATAACTCTCGTTTGTCACCGACCTCTTTCAAGCTCTGGACTAGTGTTCCCGTGTCGCCTGGAATTCTATTTCAGGCCAGCGCTCCTGAATAAGTTGCAAATTGACCCGCGTAGGTGCGATGTAGGTGAGACTGTCGGAGGAATCCAGAGCCAGGTTCCCGGCGGCTTTCTTTTTGAAGTCCGCTAGCATTTGTTCGTTCTCACAAACCACCCAGCGTGCCGCCTGCACATTGACCGCTTCGAACGAACACTCCACGCTATACTCGTGTTTGAGGCGGAAGGCGACCACCTCAAACTGCAATACCCCCACCGCACCGACCACCAGATCGTTGTTGGTCAGAGGCTTGAAAAGTTGCGAGGCGCCTTCCTCACTGAGTTGATCCAGCCCTTTTTTCAGGGCTTTCATTTTCAGCGGATCACGCAGCCGCACGCGGCGGAACAGTTCCGGCGCAAAATTGGGAATGCCGGTAAACTTGAGCTCTTCACCCAGGGTGAAGGCATCGCCAATGCGGATAGTACCGTGGTTGTACAGACCAATAATATCGCCGGGCCAGGCATTTTCCACATGCTCGCGCTCACTGGCCATGAAGATCAGGGCATTGGCAATTTTGACATCTTTGCCGATGCGTACATGGCGCATTTTCATGCCCTTTTCATAGTGCCCCGAACAGACGCGTAAAAAGGCGATACGATCACGATGCTGGGGATCCATGTTCGCCTGTATCTTGAAAACGAAGCCGCTGAAGTCTGCTTCGTCCGGCTGCACTTGCCGCCGTTGCGTGCTGCGCGGTAGGGGCGCGGGCGCATACTCAACGAAATAGTCCAGCAGCTCTTCAATACCGAAGTTATTAATAGCGGAGCCAAAAAAAACCGGACAGAGTTTGCCTGCAAGAAAGGCGTCCAGATCAAACTCATGACTGGCACCGCGCACCAGTTCAATTTCCTCACGCAGTTCATCGGCTACAGCGCCCAGCACCTCATCCAGCTTGGGATTATCCAACCCCTGAATGACTTCACCGGTCTGAATCTTGCCGCCGTGAGTAGCACTGTACAGGTGGATGCTATCGTTATAAAGATGGAACACACCTTTGAACTGCTTGCCCATGCCAATAGGCCAGGTCACGGGCGCACACTGGATATTGAGTACCGACTCCACCTCATCCATCAGTTCGATGGGATCGCGGCCTTCCCGATCCAGCTTGTTAATAAAGGTCAGGATCGGCGTGGTACGCAAACGGCAGACTTCCATCAGCTTGATGGTGCGCGCCTCGACGCCCTTGGCCGAATCAATCACCATCAGCGCCGAGTCCACGGCGGTCAGGGTGCGATAGGTGTCTTCGGAAAAGTCTTCGTGTCCCGGCGTATCCAGCAGGTTGATAATCTTTTCTTTGTAGGGAAACTGCATCACCGCCGAGGTCACGGAAATGCCGCGTTCCTTTTCCATCGCCATCCAGTCTGAGGTCGCATGCCGATCAGCTTTGCGTCCCTTGACCGTACCAGCCTGCTGGATGGCGCGCCCATAAAGCAGCAATTTTTCGGTCAGGGTAGTCTTGCCAGCATCCGGATGTGAGATGATAGCAAACGTGCGCCTCCTATTGATTTCATTGATAAAATTGCTTTCTGACAAACTCTATTCTCCATATATGTACACAATAATAAATGTAACTCTAAGCCCTGATATCTACAGTAGTGACCACTCAGAATCTGAGCCTAAGCCAACAAAACCTCCGTCAAAGCCTTGAAAAATAGCAGGATATTATATCCTAAGACACACATCCTATAAATTGCTGCTTAATATCTTTTCCAACTCCGTATAGTGCTGCTGGTGATCTTCTGGTCGCTTCTCTTTGAAAGTAGCCAAATTGGCCAGCTTCCACTTTACTGAGGGATAATCCTGAAAATCGTAAATCCCCCAGTCCGGTTCCAGGCGGTTAACGCTGAGAAGAAAATCCTTATCTGCGTCCGTCAGACAAGCATGAATTTCGCTAACTAACTTGAGACGCGTTGCTTCATATTCTTCATAACTAAATGCTATCGTCGCCATTCCCTCAAACTGATTTACAAAAGCTGCGCTATGATCATGAAGCCTTGGCTCTAGCAGCTCGTGAGTCGGTCGATTGCTGCTAATCAACCCAAATATCAATCCTGTCTTTATTCCCTCTGTGAAGCCTTCATTTTCAAATAGGAGCTTCACGTCGAAAAGGTCTCGTGGATGCTGGCGATCTAGAGCAGCACATATCTTGCCACCATACAACTGCGCCATTGGCACTAATGTCATTGAGCAAAAAACATCAAACCGATCCTGAGCTACATCACATAATTGAACTTTGTTAGTCTCGCCAAGTAATCCGCGCCCAAGCATATTAACTTCAATTTTGATCTGCGTGCCATGATCGGAGATTTGCAGTTTACAAATCTTATTTTTGTGCTGAATACGAATACCGGGCTTAAGCTCTTCTACCCTTTCTTTTATTCGCCCGAGCGCCGCGTTAATATTAGCCAGGTCTTCATCTCGCTCGCCAATTAACACATAGGTCAGATCGATATCGACAGAAAGCCTTGGCATATCACGGACAAAGAGATTAATTGCTGTGCCGCCATGCAACGCGAAATGTTCTTCCCTGGCAACCTCGGGCAACACATCAAGTAAGAGCTTTACCTGCTTTGTGTAGACTTCATTCATGATCGGCCTCAAGCTCTTTGGGTACGGTTATTTGATACTTCGAAACGTAAACCCCATCTTTAACGATACTTCTCTTACCCGATCCCAGATCAACCTTTTCCAGTTTTAGATAATTAAACCAATCATGATCGGCCTTCTCAGCAAGATAGAGAAACAAACGCTTAACTTTTACCGAAGTACAAGCCTCCAACAAGCTTTGTACCGAAGCAGGCCGAAGATTATTAAGCCCCTCCATCAGTTCAAGAACTTCCAGTAGTGGCTGAGACTTAGGCGCAAGATACAAGCATTCCATGATGGCGCGAGCTGGACTTGAAACTTTGACTGAGAATGTCTTGCACTCGATGTCCACCAGCCCTAAATCAGGAGGCAAAAATGATGTCTTTTGATAGTCTATAGATAAACCCCAATCATATTTCTTAAACCAAAGCGGCAAATGCGCTTCCTGCGAACCGAACAACTGCACTCTCTTCATCGAGAGTTCGAGATAATGCGCCTTACCTTGAAGAGAAAGCGCGGTCTTTGCCGCTGGGTGTAACGAGGTGCCTAACTGGGCTTGCAGTGCATAAACGCCCCCAAGGTAATCCACTTGATCGCCATAACGTACTAAAGCACCAGTACCTATAGACTCAAACCAGCGACTTTTTTTGTACCGTTTTTGTAAATCCAGGCTGTAGCCCTGCTCCACCAACCAAGCAGAAACAAGCACAGTGCCAAGAGGCTGCGCACTCAACAAATTGTTTAATTTTGACTCTTTTTCGGTACTCATGGTACCAATATATTAAATTATATAAACTAAAGCAAGCAAAGTGTTTATAATATCTGGCATATAGGTACTTTAG
>CAZQVV010000120.1:0-8082 GCA_964596835.1 uncultured Thiohalophilus sp.
TACAGTTGTTATCTGTTCCCTCGATGTAAGCTGAATAGTTACATTTTTCACAACTAAATCTGTTTCGTTCGCACTGAAACCCGTTCGATGACACCTCGCGCGGTGGGCCCTTCGAAGAACGTTGATGCAGAGATTCAGGCAGCCTGAATCTCGATATGTCTACGTCGGCCCTTGGCGCTCTTGGGCAGGGTGACGGTCAGTACGCCACGTTTATAACGGGCGCGCGCCTTGTTTTCTTCCACCTCAACTGGCAGGGGAATGGCGCGTTCGAAGCTGCCATAGGCGCATTCCAGAACATGATAGCTGCCTTCCTTGTGCTCTCGTTTTGAATGTTTGATCCCGCGCACCAGCAGGTAATTATCGACGACGGAAAGATCGAAATCCTCCGCCTCCATACCGGGGGCTTCGAGATGGACGATGATATTGTCGCTGTTTTCCTCTACATCGCTGGTGAGCACGCCCCAACGGGAACCCAGGCGCATGATGCGATCATTCCAGGTTTCAACGTCGTCTTTTTTAGCCAGAGGGGTGAAATGCGTCATGGCATGTGAAGCGCGTTCACGTAGTTGCTTCCAGCCTTCGGCCAGACCCTGCCAGACTCGGTTTAAACTATTTCCTACGGTGCTGGTGAGAGTGTTCATAATCGACTCCTTGTTGCGTACCCATGCATGAAGAATATCCCCCTCCCCTGCGGCTGTATTCACTGGGAATCGCCGTCAGAGACGGGGGATGCGGATCAGTTTTCAACGCTGATCTTGCGAGGCTGTACCTGCTCCTGTTTGGGAATCGTAATTTCCAGCACACCGTGGTTGCTCTTAGCCGTGATTTTGTCCGCGTCGGCGGTATCCGGCAGACTGAAACGGCGATAGAAAGAGCCACGGCTGCGTTCAATGCGTTTATAGCCTTCGTGTTCTTCCCTGGTTTCCGAGTGGCGCTCACCTTTTATGGTCAGGATCCCGTTTTCCATGTGGACATCAATATCCTTGGGATCAACGCCGGGGATATCCGCATGAATCTCAAATGTGGTGTCCGTTTCCCTGATATCCACGGGCGGGATCCAGTCACTGGTCGCGATGCTGCTGGTTTCGTCCCCTTCGCTGGACGGGTCATAGAGACGGTCCATTTCACGGCGGAACTGGTTTAGAATGTTCCAGGGTTCATAGCGTACTAAAGTCATGATCGTTCTCCTTAAATTGATTCAAATGGTTCTAAATTAAACATAGATCTTGTGAATCAGTCTGTGCGCACAGCGATTCATTCGCTTGATCAGGATATAGGTATACTGTGGCAGGGGATCAAGGGGGAGAGGTCGTGATTTTAATCTCTATTGGGTGTCATTCCCCGCTGCTGGCAGCGAAAAACAGTAAGAGGGGTAGAGCGAGTCGCGAAGTTCAGTAGGGAAACCCATCCAGGACAGGCCAGTGATGTTTTGCACTGTTTGCACATGCATACAAGACTCCCTGGCGATTATGCTGAATGGTCCCTCCCTCTCTCATTTTACAGCCAGATCATAAATCCGGTTTCATGCCGATGCGCCAGCAGTTCGTGATACGGGTACATGCGTAGTTTGTAATAGTTGAGACCCGATTGGGCGGGGTTGAGATCCAGCGAAAACAGGAATTCTTCGCCCTGTTGTTCGATAAAGGTGAAACGCTGTTTATCACAGGTATCAAATTCGCCCTGTTTCTTGTCTCCGACCAGACATTCCACCGTCACATCATCCGGTGACAGACCGTTAAGGAAGGCACTAATTTTTATGGAGAGTGTTTCACCGTGAGTAATTGCAGTGCTGACTTCATCGATCCGTTTCATGCTGACGCCGTGCCAGTGCTGGATGATTTTCTTTTTCCAGCGCGCCAGTTCCTGTGAGGGGGCATTGTTGTCAGCCGATAGTTTCGCATGATGTGTTTTCGCCGGGCCGTAAAACTGGCTTACATAGTCCATGAGCATGCGTTTCGCATTGAAATTTGGAATGCAGTATTTCATCGAGGCTTTGGACATTCTCACCCAGTCACTCGAATAGCCATGACTGTCACGATCGAAAAACATGGGAATGACCTCGTGTTCCAGAATGTTGAGCAGATCGTTGGCTTCCTCGTTATTGCGATAGGTTGGATCAAAATGCTGGCCGTGGGGTGAAATGCCCCAGCCGTTGTCGCCGGTAAAGCCTTCGTCCCACCAGCCATCCAGGACACTGACATTGAGCACGCCGTTGATGGCGGCTTTCTCTCCTGAGGTGCCGCTGGCTTCGAATGGATATTCCGGCGTATTAAGCCAGACATCGACGCCGCTGACGAGTTTGCGCGCCAGTGCCATGTCGTAGCCTTCGAGCAGGAGAATTTTGCCGACAAACTCGGGGCGCAGGGAATATTCGTGGATGGTGCGGATTAGTTCCTGTCCCGGAAGATCGTTGGGATGCGCCTTGCCGGCAAAGATCAGCAGTACCGGTTGTTTTGAGTTGTTCAGCAGACGGGCCAGGCGCTCGGCATCGCTGAATAGCAGGGTGGCGCGTTTGTAGGTGGCGAAGCGCCGGGCGAAGCCCAGTACCAGCACATCTGATTCCGGTTGCGAGGTGTAGCGGGTGATGCGTTTTAGAAGAATGTCGCTGCACCCGTTACGATGGCAACGTATTTCCACGCGCCGGTTCACATATTCCAGCATCTGTGACTTGAGTTCCTGATGCAGACTCCAGAAACGGTGGTCGGGAATACTGTCCAGACAGTTCCAGAAATCGGAATCCAGTAGGTGGCTGCGCCATTCGCGAAAACGTGTATCAAACAGGTTGATCCACTCAGGCGCGAGAAAAGTGGGCGCGTGTACGCCATTAGTCACGTAGGAAATGGGATTTTCCTCATGCGGGATCTGTGGCCAGATATCACTTTCCATTTGCGAGGCGACGGTACCGTGAATGCGGCTGACTCCGTTGTGAAAACGGGAGCTATGCAGGGCGAGGCTGGTCATGTTGAAGCCCGTATCACTGTTTGGCGCCAGCCCCAGACCCAGGAAGTGCTCCATGCTGATGTTCAACTTCTGGGAAAAATGCCCCAGGTATTGCTGGATCAGATCGTTGTCAAAAATATCGTGTCCGGCCGGCACCGGGGTATGGGTGGTAAAAATGGTGCCGGAGGCGACTAGCTCATGGGCACTGTCGAAGTCCATGCCATCGATAACGTGTTCGCGACAACGCTCCAGAATCTGAAAGGCAGAATGACCTTCATTGATGTGCCAGATATTGGGCTTCAGCCCCAGTGCGCGAAGGGCGCGCACGCCACCGATGCCGAGAACGATCTCCTGCTGGATACGCAGGGTGTTGTCGCCGCCGTAAAGCTGGAACGTGATGGTGCGATCCTGTTCAGTGTTTTCCGGCAGATCACTGTCGAGAAGATACAGGGTGATATGCCCGGCAACGGCTTTCCAGACTTTGAGGGCGATGCTCCGGTCTTCAATTTTGACTCTGACTTTGAGCGTGTTGCCTTCACTGTCCCGCACCGGGGAAATAGGCAGATCGCTGAAGCGGGTGGATTTGTTCTGCGCCAGCTGGTTGCCGGCGGCGTCAATGGTCTGGGTAAAGTAGCCCTGGCGATAAAGCAGTCCTATGGCGATGAAGGGCAGGCCGAGATCACTGGCCGCTTTGCAGTGATCGCCGGCAAGAATACCCAGACCACCGGAATAAATAGGGAAGCTTTCATGCAACCCGAATTCGGCGCAGAAATAGGCGATGAGATCCTTTTTGGGATCGAGGTGTTTATCAATTCCGGAGTGTGAACCCTTACTGTGATAGGTCTTAAAGGAAGCCATGACCTGGTTATATTCTTCGAGAAAGACATTTTGGTGGGCGGCTTGATCCAGTTTTTTCTGGGCGATGCGGCGTAGGAATACCTTGGGGTTGTGCCCGCAGCTTTCCCATAGCTTTACGTCGAGCCGGTAGAACAGCCGACGAACCCGGCGATCCCAGGTATAGAGCAGATTATTGGCCAGGTCGTTTAGGCCGGACAGTTGTTCCGGGATAACGGGTTGAACTTCAAATTTGAAATAGGTTTCGCTCATGACGTTGTCTGCCTGTTTGGAATTTATATTATTAAGCTACTAGTTTTAGCACAAAATATACGGGGGTGCGGGGAAAATCAGGTGATGACGCTGGGGGTTTCCCGGTGGGTAAAGTGATGGATCCGGGCGAGATTCTCGGCAATCTGAATGAGGGGATCAAGGGTTTTCTGGGTATCCAGATCGTGTTTTTCCGGATCCGGTTCATAGCGTTCCAGATAGACTCGTAGTGTGGCACCGCGGGTGCCGGTGCCTGAAAGCCGAAATACAATTCGCGAGCCATCGGCAAATAAAAAGCGCAGCCCCTGATGCTCACTGATGCTCTTGTCTATCGGATCGGTATAACAGAAGTCATCGCAGAACCGGAGTTGGTAATCGCCAAAGCATCGGCCGGGCAGGCTGCCTAGCTGACCGCGCAAGTGCGCCATGAGCGACTCAGCTGCGGTGCTGTCCACTTCTTCGTAGTCATGGCGTGAATAATAATGTCGGCCAAAGCGGTGCCAGTGTTCCCGCATAATTTCCCGTACTGGCTTCTGGCGCAGGGCGATGAGATTAAGCCAGAACAACACGGCCCAGAGTCCATCCTTTTCGCGGATATGATCCGAGCCGCTGCCAAAGCTTTCCTCACCACAGAGTGTGATTTTGCGGGCATCCAGTAGATTGCCGAAAAATTTCCAGCCGGTCGGCGTTTCATAACATTCCACCCCCAGTGCTTCAGCCACTCTGTCCACGGCCCGACTGGTGGGCATGGAACGGGCAACACCGACCAAGCCTGAGCGGTAGCCGGGTAAATGGTGAATATTGGCCGCCATGACCGCAAGGCTGTCGCTGGGGGTAACGAAAAGATGCCGGCCCAGGATCATGTTGCGGTCACCGTCACCATCGGAGGCGGCGCCGAAGTCAGGCGGATTGGCACCGAACAGCCGTTCTACCAGCTGATGCGCATGCACCAGGTTGGGATCCGGGTGGCCACCACCAAAGTCTTCTTCGGGAGTGGCATTGAGCACGGTATCGGCGGCGGCCCCCAGGCGTCGTTGCAGCAGTTCTTTTGCATAGGGGCCGGTCACCGCATGCATGGCGTCGAACAGCATATGGAAGCGACCCGATTTGAACAAGGCTCTGATCGCACCGAAATCAAACAGGTGCTGCATAAAATCCGCATAATTAGTGACGGTATCGATAATCTCGATACGCGCCTCGTTAATCTGTATTTCACCCAGCATGTCGAGATCGATATCATCACATTCAAGCAGGCGGTATTCCTGAATGACGCAGGCGGCCTCATAGACGGCATGGGTGAGTTTTTCTGGCGCCGGACCACCATTGGCCATATTAAACTTGACGCCGAAGTCGCCTTCGGGGCCGCCGGGGTTGTGGCTGGCGGACAGAATAATGCCGCACAGCGCTTGATATTTGCGGATCTGGGCCGACATGGCCGGAGTGGAAATGAGGCCGTGTTGGCCAATCAGAACGTGACGGAAGCCATTAGCGATAGCCATTTTCAGAATGATCTGGATAGCCTGCCGGTTATGGTAACGCCCATCGCCGCCAATGATCAGAATATCCGTCTGCGCCGGTTCCGGCAGGGTGTCAAAAATGCACTGGACGAAATTCTCCAGATAATGAGGCTGCTGGAATATCCGGACCTTTTTACGCAGACCCGAGGTACCGGGTTTTTGGTCAGAAAAAGGACTGGTGGCGATATATCTGATGTTCATACTGAATACATTACGGCCAGGGTCAGGAAATACGTCTAGGGTAGTGACAGAAACTGTAGTTGTTATTACCCGCATGCTTAGGAGCTAAAACATGAAGAAGAATAAGGCATTATACCCCGATACGTTGCAGTATGCCTGACTAACGAAATTTACCAAAGAAATACGCTTCACCCCTGCGCAGATTCCGGTAGAATCACAAAATATTCCTCTCAAACATAAATAAATTATTCCCATTGCCGGATAATTACAAGTAAAAGGCTCGAAAAACAGCCTGAACAACTTTTACAAACACACGCGTCCGAAACACAGATGAACGATGACATGAGCCGCGGGTTTGCAAGACGGTTGGAGACGACAGTTGCAATAGCCGACGCGTTTAAGAACTAACCTATGTATTCAGGTTAACAAATGGTTTTTTTTAGAAAAAAAACAGAGACGTCGGGAACCCGGGTAGACTACCATGATCTGCTCAAGGCGCCCTATGCCAGGTTTAGTAATCTGCCGCATCCCTATCGCCGTCCCGGCAAAAAAGAAATCAGCGTCGAGCTGTATCATGAAAAGCTGGACCAACTTCAATCCTTTCCGGCACGTATGTTGGAAGAAGCCATCGCTATTCTGTGCGCGTTGAACATGATGCAGCTTAAGCCGGAGCAACGGTTGGAAATTTCAAATATGATTATGGTGCAGGTTTATCCCGCACTGGCCATTTGGTATCAGAAATATCAGGGTCTGGAAAGCAGCCTGCCGGAAAGCAAGGAGCGTCGTTTAGCCCTGACGGCCAGTGTCAAGGTGCTGGAACAACTGTCCATTTCATACATGCGCTATTTCAAGGAGTTGTTTACTCCCGTTCCCCGGCGTTTCAGAAAACTGTCCGCTAAATTAACCGCAGCGGGTTTCAGGCTGATGGAAATATTTATGCTGTTGCAGCGTATCCGCGCATTACGTTACCAGAAACTGGCGCGCAATGAATGGCAGAACTGTAACCAGCTGCTATTTTCTCTGCTTTTGCATCATGCCGTGGATGAACGCTATAAACTGCATGGCAGTGTGGGGATTCGTTCTGAACGTTCAGGCAGGGACAGCCGCAAGGATTTTCTCAACAGCAGTGTGCGCAAGCTTTATTTGTCCATTCAATTGTTCGGCCTGATGGATGTGAGCACCTGGCCGACCCGGATGTTTCACTTGCCTGACGCTTATCTTGATTATCTCGATGGCGCTGGACTGAAAATGATGGAGCATGATGGTCGAGAACTGAATTCGGGATTTCTCTATACCGATATGTATCAGGACATGGCGTTGCGTTTCGAGCGCCCCACAACGGAACATCAACCCGCACTGCAAGTCGATTTGTCTGTTCTGTGCCATGCGCTGGTAAAGGATCATGAGGCCATCGCGAAAATGAATTTTATTTCAAATTTCGATGCCTCAAAACTGAGCCGTCCCTTGCAGCACATGAATGAGGACGAGCGCGTTCCCATCCTCGATATGATGCTGCTGGCTTTGCAGCCACGCAAACGTCAGCAGCGGCGGCATGCTGTTTTCTCTGATGATGCTTTGAAAGTCTATTTTGGCAAAAATAAAGTGATGCTTTTGCTGACCGATCTAACCCGCCATGATCTCCAGGAAGTTATGCGCTCCCGCCAGTTTGAAGATGTTCTGCTGCAGCAGTCTGTGACCTTTGCTGAAGATGATGATCTGCACATGCGCTCCATCTGGCGCATGGTCAATTTCAGTACCGGTGGTATGCTGTTGCGCACGCGGGAAACAGACTTCAGTAACCCGGTGCAACTGGGTCAGTTGATGGCTTTTTTGCCTGAAGATAACATTCGCAAACCCACCCTGGGGGTTGTCGTGCGGCTACAGCGCTATGATGACGGTTTTGTCGAAGTGGCCCTGCGCTGTCTTTCCAATGATGCGGAAGCCGCTTTTTTGTTTGAACAGGCCCGCGTGGATACCGGCAAGGGCCAGGCTATTATCGCCTACCAAGATCTGAATGATCACTGGTATTTGATAGTCAATCCGGCCTGTGATTTTGTGCCGGGCATGCCGTTCTGGTTGGTACGATCTAAAGGTGGCCGGATCCCGGTGCGTCTGGGTGAAATATGGATGGCGAAAAAGGAATTCCTGATTTTTGAAATGCGTTCGCCGGGGCTTCAGTGATTGCTGCACGGTAGTTTAATCTCTTTGGGTTTAATTCTCCTCTGCTTTCAGCGAAAAGCAGTAGGATGGGTAGAACGAAGTGAAACCCATGCAGGCAAGCGTGCTGTTAGGCGGCTATATCACTACAACTCATCAAGTACAAAGTGTCTTTACTAAAATC
>CAZQVV010000121.1:0-2706 GCA_964596835.1 uncultured Thiohalophilus sp.
TTGTAGAAAATTATTTCGTGAAGGTACTTATCTTGTGGTTTATCCAGGTTAGGGACTAAGGGTATTCTTTGAATTTATGGTATGGGTGGGATGTTGAATGTTAATTTGCTCTTCTCAAAACAAACCAGGCTTGTCCGCTCTTCCGCGTCACTCGCCCCTCGTCACTAATTAAGATGCATTGTCCCTTCTGCGGCGCTGATGATACCCGAGTGATCGACTCACGTCTGACCGCTGATGGCGCCCAGGTGCGGCGGCGGCGGGAATGCATGACCTGTGCGGAGCGTTTTACCACTTTTGAAACAGCGGAACTGGTAATGCCGCGGGTGCTCAAAAATGATGGTAAGCGCGAACCCTTCGATGATGAGAAACTGCGTGCCGGTATTTTGCGCGCGCTGGAAAAACGACCGGTAGATATTGATGAGATCGAAAATGCGGTTAACCGGATCATGAAACGCATGCGCGCCACCGGGGAACGGGAATTACCGTCGCCCCAGATTGGCGAATGGGTCATGGAGGAACTGCGGGATCTGGATCAGGTCGCCTATGTACGTTTCGCTTCGGTGTATCGTAGTTTTGAAGATGTGAGTGCCTTTGCTGAAGAGATCGAGCGCCTGAAACGGGTGCCGTCGCCTGAGGAAAAACGCCGGCAACAGTCCCTGCTGCCGGATGATGACGAGCGATGAATGCTTTCAGTACAACCGATTATGGATTTATGACGCGCGCGTTGCAGTTGGCCCAGAAGGGGCTGTATACCACGGATCCGAATCCGCGTGTTGGCTGTGTCATGGTCAAAAATGGCAAAGTTGTGGGCGAAGGCTGGCACGCGCGGGCAGGGGAGCCACATGCGGAAATTTATGCGCTGAATGCGGCAGCAAACCAGGCTGCCGGGGCGACCGCCTATGTCACGCTGGAACCCTGCTGTCATCATGGCCGTACCCCCCCGTGCAGTGAAGCGCTCGTTAAGGCGAAACTCGCACGGGTCGTCATCGCCATGCAGGATCCGCATGCGCGGGTCGATGGTGGTGGTATCGCGCAGTTGCGTGAGGCGGGGATTCAGGTCGATACTGGCCTGTTTCAGGAACAGGCCGCTACGCTTAACCCCGGTTTTATCAAGCGCATGCAGCGTGGTCGCCCGTTTGTGCGTTGCAAGCTGGGCATGAGCCTGGATGGGCGCACGGCCATGGCTTCCGGTGAAAGCAAGTGGATCACCTCGGTGGCGGCGCGTGAGGATGTGCAACGTTTGCGTGCGCGCAGTTCAGCTATCGTTACCGGTATCGGCACTGTGCTGGCCGATGATCCCTCCATGACCGTGCGTCTGGATGGAATAGAACGCCAGCCTTTGCGGGTAGTGATCGACACTCATCTGCGCATGCCGGAAACCGCAAAAATGCTGTCCCTGCCCGGGCGCACGCTGGTGATGACCTGCCGTGACGATGCCGCCGCCCGGCAACGATTGGAACAGGCAGGCGCTGAAGTGCGGCTTATGCCTTATTGCGGCAACCAAGTCAGCATAGAGGCCGTGCTGGAGGCACTGGCTGAAATGGAGATGAATGAAGTCCTGCTGGAAACCGGCGCGACATTAAGCGGCGCGATGTTAGAGCAGGGCCTGATCGATGAATTAATCATCTATATGGCCCCGGTTCTGATGGGCGATGGTGCGCGCGGACTCTTTCATCTGCCGGGACTGGAAAAGATGGCAGATAAAATTCAGCTTGAATTTATGGATGTCAGGGCCGTGGGATGTGACTGGCGTATAACTGCGAAGATACAAAGTTAAAGATACAAGATAAAAAATATTTCATCTTGTGTCTTATCGCGGGTATCTTTTTTCTTGAATCTTGTATCTGAGGTTGAAATGTTTACCGGTATTATTGAAGCCATTGGCACCATTGCCATGATTGAACCCAAAGGCAAGGATGCGCGAATTTTTATTCACACGGGCAAACTGGATTTGTCTGATGTTAAAATGGGTGACAGTATTGCCGTCAACGGTGTTTGTTTGACAGCCGTTGCCTTGCCCCGCGAAGGTTTTTGGGCCGACGTGTCCGGCGAGACCCTGGCGCGTACCCGCTTTGCCGATATAAAAGAAGGTAGCCGGGTAAACCTGGAAAAAGCCCTGACTCCCAGCACTCGTCTGGGCGGGCATTTGGTCAGTGGTCATGTGGATGGTATCGGTGAGATCGTTGAACGCAGTCCGGCTGGACGCTCGGTGCGATTTCGAATCAGGGCTGCGGATGAACTGGCGCGCTATATTGCTGAAAAGGGTTCCATCTGTGTCGATGGCATTAGCCTGACAGTGAATGCCGTCGAGGGGGCGGTGTTTGAACTGAATATTGTTCCGCATACCCTGATTGAAACCATCATGGATGATTACCGGGTGGGCACGCAGGTGAACCTGGAAGTGGACATTATCGCCCGCTATCTCGAACGCCTGCTGCAGGGAGATAAGGCTGCCGAGGCTGGCCGCAGCGGAATCACCGCCTCCATGTTGGCGGACTACGGTTTTATGGAACAGGCGGGCAAGATCTGATAATTATATTAATTCCATTCACCCTTCGACAGGCTCAGGGCGAACGGAATTAACCCAGAGTTTCCGAATTAACCCAGAGTTTCCGAATTAACCCAGAGTTTCCGAATTAACCAGAGTTTCCGAATTAACCCAGAGTTTCCGAATTAATCAGAGTTTCCGAATTAATCAGAGTTTCC
>CAZQVV010000121.1:2806-7952 GCA_964596835.1 uncultured Thiohalophilus sp.
GAATTAACCCAGAGTTTCCGAATTAATCAGAGTTTCCGAATTAATCAGAGTTTCCAGAGACAAGTGGTGTAAGACAAGATGACAATGAATAGCACAAAAGAGATTATTGAAGATATCCGCCAGGGCAAAATGGTCATCCTGATAGATGACGAGGATCGTGAAAACGAAGGCGATCTGATTATGGCCGCCGAGCATGTGCGTGCGGAAGATGTTAATTTTATGGCCCGTTACGGTCGTGGACTCATCTGTATGACCCTGCTGAAAGATCGCTGTGAGCGTCTGCGTCTGCCGTTGATGGTGAATGAAAACAACGAAGCCAATTCCACCAACTTTACTGTTTCTATTGAAGCTGCGGAAGGCGTGACCACCGGCATCTCGGCAGCAGATCGCGCCGTGACGATTCGCCGGGCGGTGGCGGCGGGGGCCAAACCGTCGGATCTGGTGCAGCCGGGCCACGTTTTCCCTCTGATGGCACAGCCCGGAGGCGTTCTGACTCGCGCCGGTCATACTGAAGCGGGTTGTGATCTGGCGCGCCTGGCCGGGCTGGAACCGGCCTCGATGATCGTCGAGATCCTCAATGAAGATGGCACCATGGCGCGCCGCCCGCAACTGGAAAAATTTGCCGCCGAGCATAATCTCAAAATTGCGACCATCGCTGATTTGATTGAGTACCGCCTGCTGAATGAAAAAACCATTGAGCATGTTGCGCGCTGTGAAATGCCTACCGAGTTTGGTAACTTTCACCTGCATGCCTATCGCAATCTGATTGATGGCCAGGTGCATTTGGCCCTGGTCAAGGGCGATCTGGAACCCGCTGTGCCGACCCTGGTGCGCGTCCATGTGGAAAGCTCTCTTTGTGATATATTTGGCAGTCAGCGTCAGGATTGTGGCTGGCCTTTGCGTGATGCACTCAAGCGGATAGCCGATGAAGGCGTGGGGGTCGTTATTATCCTGCGTCTGGGAGATGAATCTGATGCTATTGTCAATCGTATCAAAAATTATAGTTTACAGGATGAAGGCACCGATCTGCCTCGTAGCGATGCGGGAGAGGATTTGCGTACGTTTGGAATTGGCGCGCAGATTCTCTCTGATCTTGGCATTACCCATATGCGAGTCCTCAGTGCGCCGAAGAAAATGCATGCTCTTTCCGGTTTTGGTCTGGATGTAGTTGACTATGTACATGACTGAGTTATAACTTTTAAATTAATTTTTTCGGGTATAATTCCCTGCTGCTCGCAGCGAAAAACGGTAGGATGGGTAGAGCGAAGCGCGAAGTCCAGTAGGGAAACCCATCAGCAGGCTTATTTGTTGGGTTTTGCTTCGCTCTACCCAACCTACAACTTAATACCCAGCAGCAAGCTGCGAGGTAGTTCATTTTTTTGGGTGAATATAATGAAAAACATTAAAACGATAGAAGGCGGGCTGATTATCGATGGCACACGTTTTGGCATTGCCGTCGCGCGTTTCAACAGCTTTGTGGTTGAGAGTTTGCTGGAAGGCGCCATCGACACCCTGAATCGGCATGGGGCCGATGAAAAAAATATTGAAATCGTACGTGCCCCCGGCGCGTTCGAACTGCCGCTGGTAGTGCAGCGGATGGCCGCCAGCGGTAACTACGATGCGCTGATTGCATTAGGCGCGGTTATTCGCGGTGGTACGCCACATTTTGAATACGTTGCCGGTGAATGTGTGAAGGGACTTGCCCAGGTGATGATGCAGAAAGATATTCCAGTTGCTTTTGGGGTACTGACGGTGGATACCATTGAGCAGGCGATTGAACGCGCTGGCACCAAGGCGGGTAATAAAGGTGTAGAAGCGACGATTTCAGTGATCGAAATGGTCAACCTGTTGAACCAGATCAACTGAACAGCCCGGTAGGAAATCAACTAATAGATTATGAAGTTAAATAGCCGCACGCGCGCACGCCGTTTGGCCATGCAGGGCATTTATGAATGGCAGATGTCGAATAACAATATCGGTGATATTGAAACTCGATTACTGATCGACAGTAATGCCCGAAATCTCGATCTTAAACTTTTTCGAGAGTTGCTACTCAATGTGCCCAAAGAAATCGATGAACTGGATACGCATATTTCTGAATATACAGACCGGCCGATGGATGAACTTGATCCCGTTGAATGCGCCATCCTGCGCCTGGGCGCGTACGAGCTTCTGCGGCGACCGGCAGTGCCTTATCGGGTGGTGATTAATGAAGCCGTCGAACTGGCCAAAACCTTTGGCGCTGAAGCCGGACACAAGTATGTGAATGGTGTGATGGACAAGCTGGCAGTTAAATTACGTAAACAGGAAGTTGCAGGGCATTTAAAAAATAAATCCTGAGCGCGAACGGCGCTTAGCCTGGAAATTTTATTTTTAGCCCGTCATTCCGGCATGGGGGTAGCCGGAATCCAGATAATACGATACTAAATCGGCGTTCCAAATACCGTTCCAGTTTGGGGATTACCAGTCCGGTTTGGAAATTACCAGTCCAGTTTGGAAATTACCGTTCGTCCTGAGCTTGTCGAAGGACAAACAGATTAAGCACTTAATTTTTAGTATTTCCACGCTCATGGTTCGACCGGCTCACCACGAACGTGAAAATTCACCAGTCTTCCGCGTGGGCGACCGAAGGAAGTGCCTGTGATGCACAAAACCGCGCCCACCCTTCTATTAATCGTTGCATAAGTATTTGCATCATAACCCCCTCGCCCTCCGGGAGAGGGTTGGGGTGAGGGTATAAAACACGTGCGAATACTTATGCAACGATTAATACCATTATAAACACATGCCGAAATAACAAAGAGGGCATTATGCCGGATTCCGAGTTCGAGATCATCAACCGGTATTTTGCCAGCCATGCATTTGGCGGCGAGAACATTATTCTCGGGATGGGGGATGATGCTGCGGTTGTTTCGGTTGCGGCGGATAAACAGCTGGTGGTGTCTATCGACACCCTGATCAGCGGGGTGCATTTTCCGGTGCAGACCCTAGCTGCGGATATTGCCTGGAAAGCACTGGCGGTCAACCTCAGCGATCTGGCCGCGATGGGAGCCAGCCCTGCGTGGTTCACGCTCGCGCTGAGCCTGCCGGAAGCCAATCATAACTGGCTGGCGGCTTTTAGTGAGAGTCTGGCGGATATTTCTTCAGCCTACCGCATTCCACTGGTCGGCGGTGATACCACGCGCGGCCCGCTCAGTGTCACCATTCAGGTGGCCGGTTATGTGGAGCCGGGCCGGGCATTGTTGCGATCCGGCGCTGAAGCGGGCGATCAGATCTTCGTCACGGGCAGTATTGGTGATGCCGCACTGGGGTTGTATTTGTTACAACAGCAGTCCGGGAGACTGGCCGGGACGGACTATCTGCGCCGGGATCTCATCCGGCGCCTGAACCGGCCACAGCCGCGCATTGAAATGGGACAGGCGTTACAGGGAATAGCCAGCGCCTGTATCGATATCTCGGATGGCTTGTTTGCCGATCTTTCACATATCCTTAAAGCCAGTGCGGTGGGCGCACACTTGCACCAGGCGCAGATCCCGCTGTCTGAGGCGACAGAACAGTTCCTCTCAGAAAATCCGCAGCTGCGGTCAACGATTTACAATCGCGGCGATGATTATGAACTGTGTTTTTGCGTGCCGGTAGAAAAATGCGGGCAAATGGAGACGATTGGAAAAGAGCAGTATTGCAGGCTAAGTCATATTGGTGAAATCGTATCAGGTCATGATTTGCAACTGTTCGATGCGCAAAACAAGCTGCTTGATTATCGTCATGACAGCTACGATCATTTTGCAAAAAAACCATGAGCAAGACAGGCTTGCGTCCCTCGCTTAACCTGCTGCGTAATCCGGTGCATTTTCTGAGCCTCGGATTTGGCAGTGGCCTGTCTCCCATCGCACCCGGCACCGCAGGCACGCTGGCGGCCATTCCGGTTTATCTTTTGCTGGCGAGACTGGATCTATCGACTTATCTGGCCGTGATGTTGTTGATGTTTGCTATCGGGATTTACCTGTGCGGTTTCACTTCCCGAGAACTGGGGGGGGGAGATCACCCCGCCATTGTCTGGGATGAGATCGTCGGTTATATTATTACCATGATCGCCGCACCGCCGAAAATAGAATGGCTGGTTGCGGGCTTCCTGTTATTTCGACTGTTTGATATTTTTAAACCCTGGCCGATTCGAGTACTGGATCGCAGTGTCAAAGGAGGTCTGGGGATTATGCTGGACGATGTACTCGCCGGTGTTTTTGCGGCATTGATACTGCATTTTTTTAATTTCATGATTTAACGCGGAGATCGCAGAGTCGCAAAGACGCGGAGAAATAATATTTTTTTGCTTGTGTATGCGGCGTTTATGCGTAAAACCAGGATCCCTGTTTCAGGAGTTAGTATGCCAATTAAAGCAGCCGCATTAACCTTGATTTTCTTTTTGTCATTATTATCAGTAACCGGCACAGCAGCGCCTGCTGATAACAGCGAAACTATTATGGTGCTTGGGCTGTTCAAGGATCGAGCGGTCATTCGCATCGGCGATCAGCAGCGCATACTACGTGTGGGAGAGACGACACCGGAAGGTGTAAAACTAATCGAGGCGGACAGCGAGAAGGCGGTGCTGGAGTTCAGAGGCAAAAAAAATACGTATTTTCTTGGCCGGCAAATCAATAGCCACTTCAAGAAGGCAACGATAAAAGGCGAAGCGAATATCTGGCCGGTGAACGGTATGTATCTGGTGGGCGGTGCGATCAATGGTCAGCCGGTAAAATTCATGGTGGACACGGGTGCCAGCTGGATCTCCATGAACAGCCAGCATGCTCGGCGCCTGGGCCTGGATTACCGGGTTTCCGGCAAACGTAGTTCGGTATCAACGGCAAGTGGTGTAGCGCAGGTCTTCTTGATCAATCTTGACCGGGTCAGAGTGGGGGATATCGTACTCCACCAGGTTAAGGCGGCCGTACTGGAAGGATATTCTCCCACCAATATATTGCTGGGCATGTCATTCCTGGATCGGGTCGATATTCAGCGCAAAGGGCAAATGATGACCCTGAAGAAAAGGTGGTAGGGGTGGTCGCTAAATAGCTGTCCCCAATACCAGTTCACTTTAGGAGTTGCCGTTCGTCCTGAGCTTGTCGAAGGAAGCTTGTCGAAGGAAGCT
>CAZQVV010000122.1:0-7926 GCA_964596835.1 uncultured Thiohalophilus sp.
AAACTCTAGCTAATAGCGGACGATCCGAATCATTTAGAAAACCATCATACAGCGCCCTCATCAGGGGCTTTCGAAGCTGGCGGGGCTTTTGCGGGTTTTTTGCAAAAGCCCCGCCAGCTTCGAAAGTCCCTCTGGATGAGTTTGTTAGGGCTAGATTCTACTGGCAAGAACATCTATAGCATTTACAGAATTGACTCTATATTCTTCTTTAACTTGTACCCGGCGCCCACTTATATTATGTCGTCCAGCAGTTAAATCGATAAACGATTGCCCCCTAGAAAATGCAACTACGCCGGTAGTACCAAAATCACGCATTTCACTCATGCCTTCTAATATGGTAGTAAATTCAAAATACTCTGGATTATTGGTTAATAAATTTTGTACTTGAGCATCAATTGTAGTTAATACAGCAGAATAAGCCGAAGCTGGCCCCATATATTGGGTTAGGCGATTTTTTACAATTGTATGAACTTTAGGTAAGTCTCTACCTTCGCGTACTAGTTTCTCTGAAAATGAATGTTGTGCATATATTGGTGATGGAAGTTGTAAACCATATATTAAAGAGAAAGCATTTTGTAGCGCTCTTCGAGATGAGTCATCAGCCATAACAGGTAATATCAGGTAATTTGTAACAGAGAGTGCAATTTGGGTATAAATAGAAAAACTAGGATTGCAGTCGATAAAGGCTATATCATATTCACTTGAAATTTGATCTAAAAAGTCTTTAAGCCAATCAATTACGGATAACCAAGGGTTTGATCCAGGGATTTGTGTGTTTGCTAAGGTAGATATTGCTGTAGCTTGAAGCTCTAGAAGTGGGTCGCCAGCTAGCAATGACACGTTTTGTTCTATATTTTGATTATAACTTTTCGGAATGACAATAAAGTCTTTTGCTTGAAATGATGGTGGAGCATATGGGCTAGGTAGCCGCAACTGAAAATAACCACCGACTGTGGCTCTAGGCGTTTGACCTTGGATTTGAAGTAGTTTCTGACTTCCTTCACCCACAAGGCCTCCGAGCAATAACTCTGATAGATTAGCTTGAGGGCAAAGATCTAAGACAAGCACCTTTTTCTCGGGGTGTTTTTTGGCGTAAGCCAATATTGTTTGAAAATTTAGTGACGTCTTACCTGTGCCACCTTTATTGTTCCAAAAAGCATATGAAAGCATAATATCAACCCAGTCCCGTTATAAAGTACATAGTGTACCCTGTATCGGTATCTAGTTGCAAGCCCTAACGCTAGATCAACATCGCCTGAAGGACTGGGTTCCCGCCGCCTCCACCATTTAACAATTTTCTAATAAACCACAGAAGACCACAATAAAGCATTAAAAACCAGCCTATTACAACAAGTTCTAGGCTGGTTATCTTTCCCTTAAACTGTCCTTCGTTGTCTCTCAACGTCCCCTTTTCTGCACTGAAACTGCACGCAAATTTAGCAACCTTTGTAGCCCAGCAGACCAAATCATCCCTAAACCATCATGTATCTAACCGATATACAATAATGATCATGCGCCACTATGGGCTGTGGGTAGAACAAGCAGAAGAAAAATACCAGCAAGCTTTTGTATCAGTTTTTGCTCAGTATGATCCGCCAACTAACGAAAAAGTATCAAACTCGTAAGTAACTTTACCCAAAACAACTGAATCAACCGATCAGTTTACCTTTCGTACTGACAGATAGGATACATCTTCCGCAATAACTAAAGCGCCGCCTTCAAATCTTCATGTTCGAAAGCTGATCCCATGCGTTCGATCTCTGCCGAGGTTAAGCCCAGTCGCACAGCCTCTTTACGCCACATTGCCACCGCCTGTCCGACTTCGGCTACGATTATCCGTGCGTCATCTTCAGTAAGTTCAAAATACCCCACCACACTCATAGCCAGATCCAGAGAGGCTGTACCATCATCAAGATCAATGGCCGTTGTCAAAACACGTGGCTTAATATCTGTGGGTACCGGATTGAGATCATAGGCCGGAGCCAGTCGCCAGCCATCTGGACCGGCATAGAGGAAGCCGTGATTACGCAAGTGGTCATCCGTGTTGGAGATCAGAATGTTGAAGACGATACGCCGCCACAGCGCATGCATATCCTGCTTTGCGTTAGCACCATACTGGCGCAGCGCATCAACAAATTCCAGGTAACTATGCGACTCATTGTCGCTGGCCCCGAGCATGCTCATAGCCGAAAGAAATGGAATGCGACCGCCAGGGATGGTGGAAGTGCTGGATTTGCCGGAGCACAAATCCGGCCGCTGGCCTTGAACCCGATCGAACCGGCGTAGCAATAACACTGGCTTGTTCACTACACGCTCAAGCCGCCAGTCGGGCACGGGAATACCGGCCTTTGCCGCCAACGTCAGCGCAACCGCTTCCCACAGAACCGCATTGATCTCATCATCCTTGTGCGGGAATTTGGCAATGGCGAGATGCCCATCCCTGTCCCGGACAGAAGACTTGGGACGCGCACCCCCCAATGACGAACCCGGTGCCAGCAGCAAACGAAGGTCCTCATCGCTATCCGTGTCACCCACGACGTGCTCCGCCGCTGACAACAATCGAGGCAGATCGATCAGGGGGGGTATACGAGCAGCTTCATAGTCAGCAAGAAACGGCCCGCCCTCTCGTCTGGCAAAGCGCAGTGCACCTTGTCGGGCTTCATCATCGACCATGAGCAGATAGTCGATTTCCATCAAGGTGCGCGGTGTCTCGCCCGCGCCTTGCGCACGCCGGCGCTCTGCCCGACGCATCAGAACCCGTCCCCAGCGATCGGGGGCAGAGTCGCCAAGGGTACCGAACAGGGGTTTACCTGAAAGTGTGTGAAATGGACCCGGGCCAAGCGCCAGAGCAGGTTCCAGGGAAAACCGATCTGCATATTCAAGCCAGCTCGGATCATATTCGAAGCTGGCACTTTCCCTGCCTTTGCGCACGCGCGCCCACAGCCGCCCAGCCAGATACGGCGTACCGGCAATATCCACATAGACAAGCACTTCGGTTTCCATCACGCTTTACCCTTCTGCCCAGACTGAAGCGACTTACGCCCAGATTTATTCTGACGCGGCCTGCGAATACGTTGCGGCAAACGCTCTTCTTCGAGTTGAAGACCCACCGCATCCGTCCTGATATCGGCCAGATCACCCAGCCGCTCAGCCATACCCAGGACAAAGAGCACATTGGCGTAGTTACCTAGCAAAACGCCAGGGTCACCCTTTTCTATCTTGTTCAGGGTCGTTCGGCTGATAGAGGCCCGTTCAGCCATGACTGCCGTAGGAATACGCCGCCTTCGCCGGGCATCATGGATATCCTGCCCAAGCTTGCGCAGCGCCCGCCTGACCGGGATCGGCGCCATCAAGTCCAGTTGAGTTTTACTCATTTATGGTCCATCTATATAGCCGCTAAAACTAATAACGTACATTATAATGAACGTAATATCAATATATCGGCAACAATCTCCAGCAAAGGCAACCCTCATTACGTTCATTATTCTGTACGTAATGTACTGTAATACCCAGAATCGTGAACATTTTTAGATTATTGCGGCCATCACAGCTCACCTGAGTAACGGAGATTGTCCTGTCTAAATTTTTCAAAGGTACTTCTTGAAGGTGCTCACAGCCACTGCCGTAACAGACACAAATCTGCCCAGAGGAATGGAAGAGCTACCGCTAAGTCAGTTGAGGCGATCGGACCCATACCTATCCCCAGTTCTACCTTTTTTTCCTCACCTGTTCAGAATCTGATCCAGACGCTCGTCCTCAACATCGGTTCGCAACTGACCCCATAGAGGTAGATGATCTGACATCTGATAGGTAAATTCTCTTTTTGTCATAGCACTACCAGGAAACAACGGCCGATGACTGCGCTTGTAGAAATCCAAAACACCACCGTAATCGGTAAACGTATTCATTTTGGATGGATAATGGAGAATCTGATCATAATGCTTGTCGCGCATAAGATTACTCCCATGTTGTCCGCGCATCGCCACTGGCATCCTTAACCCCTTGCTGGTGATGGCGGCAAACAACTCATCATCGTCTGCAGGAATATTGAAATCCCCCATGAGGATGAAATCTTTGTCCGTTACATATTTCTCCGTGCGCCGCTTGGCAACCCAATCCGCCAACAACTGGAGTCCGCGTATTCGGCTTTCCTCACCGCCCGTCTTGTCCCAACGAATATGGGCCGACAGCACAATGAAATCAAAGTCTCCTGCCCGAAAAGAAGCCATAAACGGAGAGCGCCACCATGAAATAAGCGAAACGTATTCTTTTACCTTTTGTCCGTCTCGCATAACGGTTATTTTTTTCTGGGTGGATCTGCTTCTGCGGCAAGCCCGGTGAAGGTAACCGCACGCTTATCGTAGATATACGCGATCCGCTCACGATTTCCGTGCTCGATCTGTATTGTAATCGGAATAGACTACTCGCCAGTACGGGCCAAGTATCTCAAGGACTTCCTGAAGATCAGCCAAATCATCTCGCAGCTCAACAACAGAGATAAGATCAAACTGATTTAATACTTCAGCAATCAGGTGCAAGGAAAGTTTTTTTCTCCGTTTCCTGCCAAACTCTCGGATATTCCATGTCGCGATATTGATCGTCTCATCCAACTTCGACGAAGGAATTTCAGATTCTTCGATTCGGCTCCTGAGTTCCTTTATACCCTTGGCCATGTTTTTTGTTAGTCTGCCATGATTCATATTCTTCCCTTAGGATTTGTCAAAGAATAACATGGACAAAATAAGAATGTACGCTATTCTTATCGTTAATGTTATCCGACAAAACGCAACAACTCAAAGTCAAGCTTTCTTCGATACTTCCTCTTTTAAATGAGCGGCAGCGGCGAGTCGTCGCGGCCTCTGAGGCGCAGGCTTATGGCAAAGGAGGAGTTCAATTCATTTCAACAATAACGGGCATATCCCGTCAGACTATTTACCGAGGTCTTAAGGAGTTGGGCGACCCCAGCGATCTTGACCGGGTAAGAAAGCCTGGCGGTGGCCGAAAAAAAATAATTGAAAAGGAAAGTGGCCTCCTAAACGCACTTGAAAAACGGATAGACCCTGTCACGCGAGGTGATCCGGAATCACCGCTTCGGTGGACGTGCAAAAGCGTTAGAATTCTTTGTGGACAATTGAACACAAAGGGTTATAGGATCAGCCATCAAACGGTCGCAAACTTACTGTATGAATTGAATTACAGCCTTCAAGCGAATTGTAAAACCTCAGAAGGAAAGAAAGATCACCCTGATCGAGATGAGCAGTTTCAATACATCAATAAACGGACAAAAAGCTTCTTACGCAGAGGTCTTCCCGTTATATCAGTGGATACAAAAAAGAAAGAATTGATAGGGAAATATAAGAATGAGGGTCGCGAATGGGAGAAAAAGAAAGAGCCTATAAAAGTTTTAAGTCACGATTTTCCTGATCCAAAAGTTGCCAAAGCCGTTCCCTATGGTGTTTATGATCTTGGGAAAAACACAGGCTGGGTTAATGTTGGTATGGCTGCAGATACAGGTGAATTTGCTGTGGAAAGTATCCGGCAATGGTGGAGGACAATGGGGAAAAAGCGATATCCTGATGCGAAGGAATTATTAATTTGTGCTGATAGTGGCGGAAGCAATGGGTATCGACTTCATTTATGGAAACATGAGATGCAAAAGTTTTGTGACCGGCAGGGTCTTAAAGTTTCGGTTTGTCATTTTCCTCCGGGAACGAGTAAATGGAATAAAATTGAGCATAAACTTTTTTCTTACATAACGATGAACTGGCGAGGTCGGCCATTAACTGACTATCGCACAATCGTTAATTTGATTGCTTCTACAACGACGAAAGCGGGCTTAACGGTGGAAGTTAGGCTGGATAAAAAGCAATATAAGAAAGGGGTGAAGGTTTCCAAGTCTGAAATTGAAAAATTAAATATCGTTCGAAATTCTTTTCATGGTGAATGGAACTATACCATCAAGCCAAGGAAAAATGTCTAAGTTATTATTTGACAAGCCCTTACTAACTGAGTCATTAGTTCCATTGTATAGTACGCTGTACTTTAGAATACATACATGAACGTACCCCTATTTTGATGCATATTAAAATGCTTTTCTTCAGAAAATCTGGGGCAGTAACTGAACCCACTATATCGTTGGCAATAATCAGTGTGAAACGCAGCGAAGAGAAAAGTCAGTAACTCATTGTATTATAAATTATAAAATGGCAACCCCGTGGAGGTTCAAGTCCTCTCCTCGGCACCATTTTCATAGACTATCACAGACCACCAGAAACCGCCAAAGACACTGTATTTACAGTGTTTTTCTCCACTCCAATTTTCTATTTCGTTGTCGCTCATTGTCCACGATTGTCGATTTTGTGGAACGCCAGTGGAACGTGAGTGGAACGCAGATTTGTCTATTTTGCTCCGTTCCTGATCCAATTTTTCACCACTATTCGCACGTCGTTAGAACCTGTTTGTTGAATCCTTTGTACCGCATATACTTCTCCACACGCAATTGTATATTGTGTCACAAACGACCTGACTGCATACATTGTTCCGTAGTCACAGGATTCCAACGTCTACTCTCTGACTTAAAATCCTCATCCCGCACCTGGAACATGCTATTAGTGGTCGACACCAGTCGCCTTTCACGGCGACGGTACATGGCTCAAGTGTTCAAACATGAAGCCAAGAAACGAAATATACAAATCATCTATTCCAAACTTCCGGAGTCCGATCCAATCGCCGATATGGTCATCGTTGGAGTCATGGAAGTTTTCGACGAACTACACAGCCTCATGTCCAAAGAAAAAGGCCTGGCTGGAATGGCAGAAAATGTACGTCAAGGTTACCGGGCAGGTGGCCGCGCACCCAAGGGATACCAGTTGGTAAAAATACCAACCGGTGCCATGCGAGAAGGGGAAGCCGTTACTAAATCCAGACTGGAACCCAGTAAGGAGGCCGCCGTAATTGCTCGCTACTTCAAGATGCGTGCCGAGGGCATTTCTAGAACACGGATTCTCAATGAACTCGATTTAGGTATCGCAAAAACGAGTGCAGTTGGTATGGAGTGGAACGCATTGACCTATGCTGGGCACACCGTATGGAATGTCCACAATGAACATGCCAAGGGATCAGGATATAAGGGGGCTGCCAAACGTCGACCTCGTTCGGAATGGGTTATTGCTAAAAACACCCATGAAGCCTTGATTACAACCGAAGAAGCTGAGGTAATCTTGACTCAGCTTGAGCAAAGCTCGAATTCAAGAAACCGTAGAACACCGGCCAACTATCTTTTGACGGGGATACTCAAGACGCCGGAAGGCGATCCCTGGCATGGCAATGGCGGGAAAAGATACGCGACCTCAGCCAAATCGACTACAGAAAACCGAAACATCTGCCAACATCGCCTGGAAGAAGCTGTGCTCGATCAAGTCATGAAAGACCTGCTATCGCCGGAGTTCGTCAAGCAGCTTACTCGCGAAGCTATGAAGTACCGTGAGGCGCACCAGGCAGATCCCGCAAAAAACCAACGCACGGATGCTGCGGAACTTGAAACACGCATATCGAAAATGATGGAAATGGCATCTAGTCTGAAGGATCCCGCCCCTGCCCTACGAGAAGTAGACAAACTGGAATGTGATCGAAATGCCCTGCTGTCTGAAATCGGCCGCCTGGAAACCGAATATACGGCAGCATCAATGCTCGACAATATATCCGAAGCTAAGATCGAACAGTTTCTGCGCGGAATTGCAGAAAATATGGAATCCCTGAGCCGGGAAGCCCTTAAGGACTTCCTGACGAACGTGATAGGCCAGGTCTCGCTGGACCCGGCCACTCATGAATGCCAGATCAATTACCGTATTGGCATCAATCTGGGGGATAAGATGGCGTCCCCAAGGGGATTCGAACCCCTGTTGCCGCCGTGAAAGGGCAGTGTCC
>CAZQVV010000123.1:0-7781 GCA_964596835.1 uncultured Thiohalophilus sp.
AGGAGTCACACATGTAGGTTGGCGCTGAGCCATGATCTTGATGGCGAAGCCCAACCATTCACTCAATGCTAGGCCACGCCTGTTGGGCGACCGAAGGAACTGCCTGTGGTGCTTCGCGCCAACCTACATACCAGGTTCCCTGACAATTATGCTGAATAGTTACTAATTTTTTTACATTTTATTCTTTGCGTCTCCGCGCCTCCGCGTCCTCTGCGTTAATTATCCATTACAGATAAAAAGGGCATCATGAAATTCAGTGAAAAATGGTTAAGAGAGTGGGTCAATCCCGATATTGACACCGAAACGCTGGCACACCAACTGACGATGTCGGGGCTGGAAGTGGAGGCTATTGAGCCAGTGGCGGCCGAGTTTGAAAAAATCGTGGTGGGCGAAGTATTGTCGGTCGAAGCGCATCCCGATGCCGACAAGCTGCGCGTCTGCAACGTCGATGTGGGGGATGGCGATCCTCTGGGTATCGTCTGTGGTGCCGCCAATGTTCGCGCCGGGTTAAAAGTGCCCGTGGCGCTGGTGGAGGCGAAACTGCCGGGTGGCCTGAAGATCAAAAAATCCAAACTGCGTGGTGTATCTTCCCACGGGATGCTTTGTTCCGAGCAGGAACTGGGCCTGGCCGAACAGGCGGACGGCCTGATGGAGTTGCCGCTTGATGCGCCGGTGGGCATCGATATCCGTGAATACCTGAAACTGGATGATGTCAGTATCGAGCTGGGCCTGACGCCCAACCGGGGCGACTGTCTGAGTATTGCCGGGATTGCCCGCGAAGTAGGCGGGCTGAACCGGATGAAGCCGACCCCGCCGGTTATTCCTGAGGTCACGCCTAAGATCGAAAACGTGCTGCCGGTAAAACTGGAAGCCGGAGCCGACTGCCCACGTTACGTGGGCCGGATCATCCGCGACATCGATCCCGCTGCAACCACTCCCCTCTGGTTGCAGGAGAAGCTGCGGCGCAGTGGTTTGCGCAGCCTGGGGCCGGTGGTGGATGTCACCAATTTCATTCTGCTGGAGCTGGGACAGCCTATGCACGCCTTTGATCTGGAAAAGCTTACAGATGAAGTCGTCGTTCGCCACGCAAAAGAGGGGGAGTCCCTGACCCTGCTCGATGGCCAGCAAATCAAATTGCAGCCCGGCAGCCTGCTGATTGCCGATAGCGCAGCACCCCTGGCTCTGGCGGGCATTATGGGCGGGGTGGATTCTGCCGTCAGTAATGAAACCCGGGATATTTTTCTCGAAAGCGCATATTTCAATCCATTGGCGATAGCCGGACGGGCGCGAAGTTGTGGTCTGCACACGGATTCCTCCCACCGTTTTGAGCGGGGGGTGTCATTTGAGTTGCAGCGGGAAGCGATGGAGCGGGCTACGGCGCTGTTACTGGATATTGTCGGTGGGCGCCCGGGGCCGATTATCGAACAGACAAGAGAAAAAGATCTGCCCGTCAGAGCGCCGGTAGTGCTGCGTGAGGCGCGTATCCTGCGGGTACTAGGTGTTGAAGTTGCCGGCGAAGAAATCGTGGAGATACTGACAGGGCTGGATATGGCGGTTGAAGCCATTGAAGGCGGTTGGGAGGTCACGCCACCGGCTTTTCGTTTTGATATTGAACTTGAAGTCGATCTAATCGAGGAAATCGGTCGGATTCACGGTTATGACAATTTGCCGGCATCCCGCCCGCAGATTCGTTTACAGATGCAGCCCAGCAGTGAAGCCCGAATTAGCATGCCGAAAATCCGTCAGGTGCTGGTGCAACGGGGCTATTTTGAGGCGATCACCTATAGTTTTGCCGATCCCAAAATACAGAAACTACTGGATCCGGCGCATGAACCGCTAACCTTGTTAAATCCCATTTCCAGTGACCTGTCGGTGATGCGCACCAGTCTCTGGCCAGGTCTGGTACAGGCTGTGATTTATAACTTGAATCGCCAGCAAAATAGGTTATTCTTATTCGAGTCAGGTCTTAAGTTTGTAATGCAAGATACTGAATTGCAGCAAAAAATGATGATCGCTGGGGCATTAACAGGTGACGCCTGGCCATTGCAGTGGGGCATGGAAAGCCGCCAGGTGGACTACTATGATGTCAAGGCGCATGTGGAGGCATTATTGACGCTGGGAGGCAACATTGAGGATGTTGAATTCCGGATAGAAGCGCATTCGACCTTGCATCCAGGGCAAAGTGCAGCTATTTATCATAGGCAGAGTGGGAATTTATTGGGGCATATTGGGGCGTTGCATCCCGAAGTTGAACAGGCTCTGGGGCTGAACCAACGGGTCTTTGTCTTTGATCTGGCTCTGGATTGTGTGCAAGAGGGCCAGATTCCGGTTTTTTCACCTTTATCCAGATTTCCGGCTATCCGCCGGGATATCGCGGTGATGGTGGATGAGGGCATCGAATCTCAGAAAGTGTACGATTGCATTCTTCAGAATGGCTCAAAAAGGTTGCAAAATGTTGAGCTATTCGATGTGTATGTGGGCGAAGGTATTGATTCTGGTAGAAAAAGTCTCGCGCTGGGCTTGACCTTACAGGATCTTTCACGCACTCTTACAGACAGTGAAGTGGATTCTGAAATTCGTAATGTTGTCAGTGCCCTGGGTGCTGAATTTGGGGCTACATTGAGAGAATAAGAAATATGGCGTTGACCAAGGCCGAAATGGCAGAAAGATTATTTGAAGAACTTGGGCTCAACAAGCGCGAAGCCAAGGAGATCGTGGAAATGTTCTTCGAGGAGATTCGAGGTGCATTGGAGAATGGGCAACAGGTAAAATTATCCGGTTTTGGGAATTTTGATCTGCGTGACAAAAAGCAACGGCCGGGAAGAAATCCCAAGACCGGGCAAGAGATCCCGATTACCGCACGCCGTGTGGTGACTTTCCGCCCCGGTCAAAAACTGAAGGCTAGAGTAGAGGCGTATGCTGGAACCCACCAACAATAACGAATTACCTCCCATTCCCGGCAAGCGCTATTTCACGATTGGTGAAGTGAGTGAACTGTGTAACGTCAAACCGCATGTACTACGTTACTGGGAGCAGGAATTCCCCCAGCTTAAGCCGGTAAAACGGCGGGGCAACCGGCGCTATTACCAACGCCAGGATGTGGTGATGATTCGCCAGATCCGGGCCTTGCTTTATGAGCAGGGTTACACCATTGGCGGTGCGCGTCTGCAACTTTCTGAAAGCGACGAAAACAAGGAAGAGCAGAAGAACAGCAAGGAAACCCTGCATGAAATTCGTATGGGGCTTGAGGAAGTCATAGGCATTCTTACCCGCTAGGAACCTGTCGGACTTAGGGGGATATTTGCACTTCGCTCTCCCGCTTCCGCAGCCAATTCATCCTGAGTCCGACAGGCTCCTGGATCGCTTGGTTAAGCATCTTGACTCCTGCCTCCTCTACCCCCCATTATACCCCATAATAATATTAAGGCTCAGGGTTGAGCGGAGTGTAAGTCCGTACCCGAAAAATAGCTGATTTTAATGCAGAAGAGGTACTCCAAAATGAAGTGCGCCAGCCGCTCGATCCCCACCCTTGTACTCATCCTGGCCAGCCTTTTTGCCCTTGCGGGTTGTGGCGGCGGTGGAGGTGGCAGTGGCGGTGGTGGTGGAGCACCATCCAGTAGTCCCCTGGCGGATAAAATAGCGCCGGCCACGTTTGAACTCGTGGCGCTCGACTCGATTTATCCGACCAGACTGACGGTTGACTGGAAGCCCACGACGGATGATACAACCGCGCAGGCGGCCATAAAATACACCGTTCACGTTTCTACCCGTGATGGTTTTGTCCCCTCCAGTGCCACCGCAAACACCCAGGTTACCGGGGATACGACAGCCATTGCCAAAGGCCTGACAGCCCAACACCACTTATTATGTGCGTGTCGTAGCAAAGGATAGCGCGGGCAATACAAGCTGGAGTAACCAGCTAAAAGCAAAAACCGTGGTCACAGCGCCAGTGGCGACCTCAATACCGGTTATTGCACCCAAAACCACGCAAAGCGTCTCATCGACCGGCATTACCTATAGCGGCAGTACAGCGCCTGCAGCCGGCACCATCCTGGTCGGTCAACAGGGGCAGGGCTACCTGCGTAAAGTCACCAGCGCCACTGAAAGTGGCGGTACCGTAACCGCCAGGACGAAATCCGCCTCCCTGAATGAACTCTTTAGTGACATCTCCTTTGCCAGCAATGTCAAACTGGTCTCAACCCGGGTGCAGACCGACACCAGTAGTGCGGCACAGACGATGCAGGCAACCGGGCTCAGGCTCATGCGCACGAATCTGGCTACCCGTCAACTCCACTGGAAGAGTGGCCTGACCCTCAGAGGAGAACAGCCGCCCAATAGCACGGCCGTACAAGCGGCGGGAATTTCAATCCTGTCGGCTGTCCAATTGGCTAGCCAGAGCAAAACCGGCAGTGTTTCAGGAGCGATGCAAACAACACAACAGGCTCAGGCCAGTTTCACTGCCCCCGCCGTCTTTGCCGGTGAACCGGGCGAGCAATTTTCGTTCGACCTGACAGTCCAACCGAAAAGCGGTTATGAACTTTGCACGATAGAACAGACCCGGTTTGATTCAGGAACCTCGACAAAACCTGCCCTGGGGAACCTGAATAAACAGACAGGGATTGCGACCGTCACCTGGTCACCGACCGATAATGATGTTCGGGATACCCCGTATTATGCCGAATTTACGGCCTATGTCGATGCAATCGGAGATAATTGTAAAGAAGGTCCTATCCGGCAGTGGCTGTCAAAGGTGTTTGGAGGGTCTGCGAAATTAAAATTAAAAGTACCCATTTTTGTAGTTAAAGGAACGTCCGCTGAAGTCAATAATCAGGAAAAATCAGTGACATTTCAGGGCGGATTCACCGTTACAGATAAAATCACAATGGACTTCAACCCGGAATTCAACGTTGCGGCGCATATTAGCTATGGACGCCTCAAAACGGCGCATCTTACGGTAAAAACCGATATTGATTTCAAAAACAAGATTAATATATCCGCCGCAGGTGGTGCAACCCTGGGTAAGACGGTGCCGATATTAACGGTGCCGATATTAAATGAACGCTCATTTACTAAAATATACATGGTGGGGTCGGTGCCTGTCATCGTGTCAGGAAAATTCAAGATAGAGGGTCGTATCACCGGCCAGGCCTTTGGTAAGGTGGATCTGGATCAAACCATTGACCTGCATTTCCCGGATGCGGAATTCGGTCTCCAGTATGATCAGAATGGCTGGCATGCGGTAAAGAACTTCAAGACTGATTATTCATTCAGTCTCAAGGGTCAGGGAACGGCTGGCGCCGAGATTAAACTGCACCTGATCCCCGATATGCAGATCAGTTTCTATGATGCGGCGTCGGGACGACTGATCGTAGATCCTTATCTTTATGCGAATACGGCGATCCAGGGTCATGCCTACATGAACAGCACTAGTGGCGCGGGCGGTAACAGTGACTACTGGTTTAAAAAACTGGTCGCAGGCGCGGGTGTGGATCTGCGCCTATGGGCGGGTCTGTCCATCCTCGATTTCAATATTGCCAGTTACCCCGGTGGAGTCACCATCAATCAAACCGATCAATTCAAACGCTTTTCGCCCATAGCCGAGACACCGATCTGGGGGTTACCCACACTGGTGGCGACCCTTAGTACCCCGTCCGGGCTAAAAGATTCACGCACGCTACTGATCCAGGGTACGGCCACGAATGTTCCCAACCCGTTTGCCGCTTACTTTGGTAAGCCGAGCCTTAACCCCTTTCTTGGCTGGGATCAGCCCAAAGTGTTAAAGCAAATCAATGGGATCTATGTAGCGACCACGGCCGCCAGTATAAAAGCCGCCCAAACGGTTGGACAATATGAGTTTCATTATACACAGCTCGGTAATTATGAAGTAAGACTGGCGGGACACAGTGACGCGGGCTCTTTCTTTCGTCAGGTGGCCAGTACAACCATCGCCATTACCGATAACAATCATAATGGTATGGCCGATCAGTGGGAGACCCGGTGGGGCGTGAGCGATCCTAATGCTGATCCCGACGGTGATGGGATGACCAATCTTCAGGAATATCAGAGAGGCTATTTCCCCAAAATAGCGGATAACCCGAACCCCTCAGCAGGCGGTGGTACGACAGGCGGTGGCTCCACGGGCGGAGGATCCGGCACGGGGGGTACACCAGGCGGCAACCCAGGTAAAAATCTTCACTTAAACGACACCGGCATCACCTGGGGCGGCAACTACCCCGCTGGCAATAACGCCACCTGCATCGGTGAGACCGTCGCACAGCAGGATTGCAGCCAGGGTCGTGATGCACAGGCAGCGGCAGGCGCCTTGACGAAGATCGGGGCGGGTGACGCAGGCTTTGATTTTACCAAACTCGATAGCAGTGGGGCGCCTCTGGCCAACCAGACACGCCCTTACACCACAACCCCCTGGGATTGCGTAAAAGACAATCTCACCGGTCTGGAATGGGAGGTAAAACAGCCCGCCGGCAGCGGCGGCCTGCGCGATGCCAACAACAGCTACACCTGGTACAACGCCACCGGCGTGAATGATGGCGGTAATCCGGGTACCGCCAACGGGGGTAGCTGTACAGACAGCGGCCACTGCGACACTGAAAAATATGTCGCCGCCGTGAATAGCGCTGGCCTCTGTGGCAGGCACGACTGGCGCATGCCAACCATGGATGAATTAATCGGTATTGTCGATTATGGTAAATCTAATCCGGCGATAGATACGGGCTATTTTCCAAATACGCCACAAAACTCGTCTGCCTGGTCTTCGTCGCCGGATGCCAGTGGTTCGGGTGGCGCGTGGGTCGTCGGTCCCAGCGACGGCAACCGTGACGGCTACTACCACCAGGTCTGGTTAGTGCGTAGTGGACAGTGATTGGGTTTTCTGGATGAATCTTTCATGCGAATAGAAGGGCCGCGAAGCCTGCCGACAGGGCGTACAAGCCAGCAACTATTATTAGAGGTTGAACGCACCGTGGCGCACTTTCCCCGCTATCACAAATACACCCTGGATAACATGTTCCAACGTGTACAATAAAGAGGTTTGATTATGTTAAAACCAGTGACTAAACCGGTTGTGCAAAAAAAATGGTCAGGTCGCCCCCTTGTGCTCAGCGCCGTGGCAGGGCTGATGCTATTGATCGCGGCACCCATACAGGTTATAGCGCAAACCTGTAATAGCCATATTACGCCTACCACACCGGATAGCCGTTATACCGATAATGCTGATGGTACCGTAACCGACAAACAGACCGGTCTGATGTGGAAGCAGTGCGAGGAAGGCCAAAGTGGGGCGGGGTGTGCTATCGGTAGTGCATTAACTTTCACCTGGGCGGCGGCTCTGCAACGATCCGAAACGCTCAATACCACAGGAGGGTTTGCCGGTCACACTGACTGGCGTTTGCCGAATATTAAAGAATTGGCCTCACTGGTTGAACGTGCCTGTGATGGCCCGAGTATCAATAACCGCCTGTTTCCTGCTACGCCGTCTTCGTATGTCTGGTCTTCGTCGCCGGATGCCGGTAGTTCGGAGGGCGCCTGGAGCGTCGGTTTCAACTATGGCTATTCCAGCAGCAACGGCTACGACCGTGTCAACTCCTACCAGGTACGGTTAGTGCGTAGTGGACAGTGATTTGGTTTTTTGGGAGGGGGAGCAATAATAAGTGGGGTCAGTGTAAACATTATTTGTTATAATTCGAAACTTGAGAAAATATTTTAAGTAATAAGAATCATGGCGAGATTAATCAGGGTAAGTCCGGTAGGTGTCCCTCAGCACA
>CAZQVV010000124.1:0-7778 GCA_964596835.1 uncultured Thiohalophilus sp.
TGTCGAAGGAAGCCTGTCGAAGGACTTTCCGGAGTGGGCGGGTACTGGAACAGCCATTTAGTTGCTCAGATGTTGCGGTTCGGGCCGTTCGTGTCCGGCAGCTTTGAGCCTGTTAAGATATTCCGGCCAGCGTGTGTCGAAGTTCTTGCCCAGCTCATACAGGGTTTGCCATGAATAGAGGCCGGTGTCGTGGTTGTCATCAAAAAATAGTTGTACGGCATAATTGCCGACCTGCTCTATTTTGGTGATGTTGACGTCCTGTTTGCCGATTTGCAACACTCCCTGTCCGGGGCCATGACCCTGAACTTCGGCGGAAGGTGAGAAAACGCGCAGGTATTCGGTGGGCAAGTTGAAATGGCTGCCATCGTTAAAGGCTATTTCCAGTATGTGCGAGACTTTATGGAAATTGATATCGGTAGGTTTGGGTGTGTCAGACATGTTTTATCTCTTTAAAAAATAGGGACAAGGGGAAAGATACAAGATAAAAGGGGGAGTCATTTGTATTCTGCACCTTTTCTCTTTTCCTGGGTTTTATAATATGTAACGACTCAGATCTTCATCCTCTGCCAGTTCACCGAGGTTTTTGTTGACATACTCGGCGTTGATTTGAACGGATTCGCCGGACATATCCGGTGCGCGGAAAGAGATATCTTCCAGTAGACGTTCAATAATGGTGTGCAGGCGGCGCGCACCGATATTTTCCGTTTTTTCATTCACCTGCCAGGCAATGTCGGCCATGCGTTTGACGCCGTCCTCGGTGAATTCGATCTTGACCTTTTCGGCCTGCATCAGCGCACTGTACTGCATGGTCAGTGATGCATCGGGCTCAGTGAGAATACGGACGAAGTCTTCTGCACTCAGGGCTTCCAGTTCGACCCGGATGGGAAAACGTCCCTGCAGTTCCGGGATCAAATCAGACGGTTTGGCGACATGGAAGGCGCCGGAGGCGATGAACAGAATGTGGTCGGTTTTGATCATGCCGTGCCGGGTCGTCACGGTGGAGCCTTCCACCAACGGCAGCAGATCGCGCTGGACGCCTTCGCGGGAAACATCGACGCCGCTGCCGGACTCGCCGCGCCTGGCTATTTTGTCCATTTCATCCAGGAAGACGATGCCGTTCTGCTCGACATTAATGCGCGCCTGTTCCTTGATGTCCTCGTTATCAATCAGTTTTGCCGCCTCCTCCTCGATAAGATGCTTCATGGCCTGGTGGATGGGCAACTTGCGCTTGCTGGATCGGGTGTTGCCCAGGTTCTGGAACATGCCCTGCAGCTGGTTGGTCATTTCCTCCATGCCGGGCGGAGCCATAATTTCTACGCCGACGGAGGGTGCGCTGAGTTCGACTTCAATTTCCTTGTCATTCAGATCGCCTTCGCGCAGTTTCTTGCGAAATTTCTGCCGGGTGGTGTTTTCCTTCTCCTCGGCTGGCGGCGTATCGTCGTCGGGACCAAAACCGCGTGCTGGTGGCAGCAGAATATCCAGAATGCGTTCTTCGGCGGCATCCTCGGCACGATGGCGGACTTTCGTCATGCCTTGTTCGCGGGTCATCTTAAAGGAAATATCAGCCAGATCGCGAATAATGGAATCCACATCACGCCCGACATAACCGACTTCGGTAAACTTGGTCGCTTCAACCTTGAGGAAAGGCGCATTGGCCAGTCTGGCCAGGCGGCGGGCGATTTCGGTTTTCCCCACGCCGGTGGGGCCGATCATAAGAATATTCTTGGGGGTGATTTCGTTGCGCAGATTTTCATCCACCTGGCTGCGCCGCCAGCGGTTGCGCAGGGCAATGGCGACGGCGCGCTTGGCGCTGGCCTGGCCAACGATATGCTTGTCCAGCTGTTGAACGATTTCTCGGGGTGTCATTTGTGGCATGGGTGGGCGATTTCCTGGAGTGGTTAGAGTTCTTCGAATACCAGATTGCGATTGGTATAAATGCAGACATCGGCGGCAATATTCAAGGCCTTCTCGGTAATTTCACGGGCGCTGAGCTCGGTGTTTTCCAGCAGGGCGCGGGCGGCGGACTGGGCGAAAGGACCCCCGGAACCGATGGCCATCAAGCTTTGCTCTGGCTCGATGACATCGCCGTTGCCGGAAATAATCAGCGAGGCTTCGCTATCCGCTACAGCCAGCAAGGCTTCCAGTCGGCGCAGGGTACGGTCGGTGCGCCAGTCCCTGGCCATTTCCACAGCGGCGCGCACCAGTTTGCCGGCGTGTTTTTCCAGTTTCTGTTCGAAATATTCAAACAGGGTAAAGGCATCGGCGGTACCGCCGGCAAATCCGGCGATGACCTTGTCGTGATACAGGCGGCGCACCTTGCGGGCATTGCCTTTCATTACAGTGTTGCCCAGTGTGACCTGACCATCCGCGCCGATGACGACGTGGTCTCCGCGACGAACGGAAAGGACAGTGGTGCCTCGATATTGATCCACATTGTTCTCCTGAGCATTGGGTTTTGGTGAGGGATTGTACCGCAAAGCCCCGCAATAGAAAAAAGAGATAGAAAAAGTGACATATCGCCGGATTAATCTCTTTAGGTTTAATCCCCCGCTGCTTGCAGCGAAAAACAGTAGGATGGGTAGAACAAAGCGAAAAACAGTAGGATGGGTAGAGCGAAGCGAAAAATAGTAGGATGGGTAGAGCGAAGCGAAACCCATCAGCATGGTATAGCTTAATACCCTGTCCGCCTGCGGCGGGGTTGTTTATTCCGCCGCCGGTTTTACGGGGTTGGTGAGATCTGAGCCGCCCGGACTTTTACCGCATGGAGCAGGGCATGGTTGTGTTTTTCGATAGATTCAATGAAGTGTTCCAGGCCCTTTCGCCGGATTTCACTGGCGAAGCTCGTGCGGTAGGTGCTGATGACGCTGATTCCGGCCACGGCTACGTCATACACCTTCCAGCCTTTTCCCGTGTGACGCATACGATAGCTCAGGGCGACTTTCTCTCCTCGGGGGGGGTGTATCTCGGCGTGGACGGTGAGCCGTTTCTGTGCCAGGGAGGTGCGCAGGGGCAGAAAGGTAATGAAGTTGGCGTTGATGGCATGATCGGTCAGGTATTCAGCCAGTGCTGACGAATAGAATCGTATCAGCAATGTGCGAAAAGCGCGGATGAAACGCAGTTTCTGGTGTTGGCTGGCTCCCCGCCAATACTTGCCCAGCACCATGCGAGAGGAGGCGATAATATCGATATGCGGCAGCAGGATGTTTTTAATCAGACCGTAGAGAACCCGGTGATCTCGCTGAATCGCCTGGTGTTGATTCTGCAGGGCGCTGATCATGTCCCGGGTGGTGGCTTCCAGCATTTTGTCGGGCGCCATGTCGGCAAGGGTAAGCTTTGACAGCAGGCTTAGCAGCAGGAGAAGTACGACGGCGTTAATGTGTGGCAAGGGCTTTTCTGACATGGGGCAGGCCGTTTATTTCATTTATCAATTAAAGTATGCTGAGACTATGATCTAATTTTAGTCTATCTCTCTAATTTGCAGGAGTAAATACCTTGACTGCATCCGATACCAGCCGGGGCCGGTTTTCCCGGATCCGTATGCGGCGTATGCGCCGCGATGAATTTTCTCGCCGTCTGATGCGTGAATCCTGTCTCAGCGTGGATGATCTTATTTACCCCCTGTTTGTGCTGGAAGGTCAGCAGCAGCGTGCCCCGGTATCTTCGATGCCGGGTGTGGAGCGGGTGAGCATTGATGAGTTGTTGATCGAGGCTGAACAATTGGTGGCGCTGGGCGTGCCTGCGATTGCCCTGTTTCCGGTGACACCGGCCGAAGTGAAAACGGAGGATGCGCGTGAAGCCTTTAATCCGGTGGGACTGGCGCAACGCGCCGTACGAGCGGTGAAAGAAAGTTTTCCCGAACTGGGGGTGATCACCGATGTTGCCCTGGATCCCTTCACGACCCACGGCCAGGATGGCCTGATTGATGCGTCCGGTTATGTGCTGAACGATGAAACGGTCGAGGTGCTGGTGAAGCAGGCGCTCTCGCACGCCGGGGCCGGGGCCGATATCGTTGCGCCTTCAGATATGATGGACGGGCGTATCGCCCGCATACGCGATGCCCTTGAAGCGGCGGGGCACATCCACACCCGCATTCTGGCCTACTCAGCTAAATATGCCTCCAGTTTTTACGGCCCCTTCCGTGATGCCGTCGGATCGGCCACCCACCTCGGTGGCGGCAATAAATACAGTTATCAGATGGATCCGGCCAACAGCGACGAAGCCCTGTGGGAAGTCGGCCTGGATCTGGACGAAGGCGCGGATATGATCATGGTCAAACCGGGGATGCCCTATCTCGACATCCTGCGACGGGTAAAAGATCAATACGCGGCGCCTACCTACGCCTATCAGGTCAGCGGTGAATACGCCATGATCATGGCCGCCGCGCAGAATGGCTGGCTGGATGAGAAAGCCGTGATCATGGAATCTTTGCTCGCCTTCAAACGCGCCGGCGCAGACGGCATTCTCACCTATTTCGCTAAACGGGTAGCCGAGTGGTTGCAGGAGCAAGGCTGACACACCGCGATTAAACGCAAAGAACGCGGAGGCGCAGAGTCGCAAAGAAAAATAGGATGAAAACCCTCGGCGTCTTTGCGCCTCCGCGCGCTCCGCGTTAATCATCCATAGTTTATTCAGAGACAAAGATGACAGATATTTTTGATTTTTCCCCGAAAGTGGATGACTACGCGGTGATGGGTAATCCCATCGGCCACAGCAAGTCACCGCTGATTCATGCGCAGTTCGCGCAGCAAACCCAACAGGCGATCAACTATACCGCCATTCATGTTGATCTCGGCGGCTTCGAACAGGCGGTGGGTAATTTTGTCGCCAGTGGCGGCAAAGGCCTGAACGTTACGGTGCCTTTTAAACAGGAAGCCTGGGCGCTGGCCGATGAGCGCAGTGAACGCGCCGAGCGTGCCGGGGCGGTGAATACGCTTATCTTTAAAGATAAAAAAATGATTGGTGACAATACCGACGGCATCGGACTGGTGCGGGATCTGCTTGAGAATAAAAAACTGGATCTGCAAGGCAGACGCATTTTATTGATGGGGGCGGGCGGTGCGGCACGCGGCGTGCTGTTGCCTCTGCTCATCCTGCAACCGGCGCGGTTGCTTATCGTTAATCGCACGGCAGAAAAAGCAAAAGACCTGGCCGATGCTTTTGCCGACATGGGTAAGGTCACAGGCTGCGGATATGAGGTCCTGGCCGGGCAGTCGTTTGATCTCATTATCAATGCCACCGCCGCAAGTTTACAGGGTGAGATGCCGCCCTTGCCGGAGGATGGCCTCATTGCCGCTGGCGGTGCCTGTTACGATATGATGTATGGCGGTGAGCCGACGGTGTTTATGAACTGGTGTCAGCAAGAGGGGACAAACAGGGTTTATGACGGTCTGGGCATGCTGGTGGAGCAGGCGGCGGAATCCTTTTACCTCTGGCGCGGCGTCAGGCCGCACACGACCGAAGTGATTAACTCGCTGCATCAGGAAATAAAATAATCATGATCTTCTTTTGAGCCGCGCCGGGTCAGCGGGTTGCGAGTGCAGTATGGTGCAAAATCATAATCAATAAAGCGCTGCATCAGATGCGCGTCGCGCTCAGGATGGATGCCCAGCCGGGTGGTCTGGATGGTGTGTGATGGCCGCTCACCCGCGTCCTCGAAATAAAAAAGTTGGGGATCAAAGGTTTTCTGGTTCCAGTCTTTGACCTTGAGATCCAGCGAACGGCACAGCAGGGTTTGTCCAGCACAGAGCTTTTCCTTCTTGCGCAGTTGTTCACTGCCTTTAACGGGGTTGAGTTTTTGCATGATGGTCAGATTGGCAGGCGGTGACTGGTGGTCAAGCCAGGGGAAACCGGATTTGATCAGCACCGCATTGCCTTTACCTTTGGCGCTTAAATTCAAAGAATCACTGCCGCGGGCATAATACATGTAAATCGTTCCGGCGGGCATGAACATGGCCTTGCGTTTTTCCGTATAACCCAGCGAGGAATGGCTCCCTTTCTCATGTAGATAGTAGGCCTCGGTCTCGATGATACGGCAGGCCAACCAGGTGTTTTTATAACGCCGTCGGATTACCTTGCCCAGCAGGGCACGGGCAAGCATGCAGGCGTCGCGGTTAAAAAAAGAAGCTTTCAGCATCCCGCTTATTTTATCGGTATATAAAGAAAGATAAAGCAGAATATCGTGGTCTCTAATTAACTTCAATTGATGGGTTTCCCTTCGGTCTACCCATCCTACGGATGGTTGAAAAAGGCGTAGGATGGGTAGACCGAAGGGAAACCCATCAACATAAAAACAGGACTCGTCATGAATTCAGAAAATCGTAAGCTGCCATATCAAAAACCGCGCAAATTTGATCGCAACCTGATTGTCATCGGTGCCGGTGCCGGCGGCCTGGTATCCGCCTATATTGCCGCCGCGGTCAAAGCAAAAGTCACCCTAATAGAGAAACACCGGATGGGCGGCGACTGTCTCAATACAGGTTGCGTGCCCTCTAAAGCCCTGATTCGTTCGGCGCGTTTTTTGGCACAGGCTCGCCGGGCGCGGGAGTTCGGTTTTGACGCCGCTCCGGTTGAGTTCGATTTTGCCCGCATTATGCAGCGTGTTCAAAGTGTGATTGAGAAGGTCGAGCCGCATGATTCTGTCGAACGCTACACTTCCCTGGGTGTGGACGTGATCGAGGGTGAGGCGAGCGTTCGCTCGCCCTTTGAAGTTGAAGTTGATGGCCGGACGTTGACGACCCGCAATATTATTATCGCCACGGGTGCGCGGCCTTTTGTGCCGGTCATTCCCGGCCTTGATGAACTGGATTACCTGACCTCGGATACCGTCTGGCAATTACGGACGCTGCCGAAGCGTCTGCTGGTACTGGGGGGCGGGCCGATTGGCTGCGAGTTGGCGCAGAGCTTCGCTCGCTTCGGTGCGGATTCAGGTTCAAAAGTTATCATGGTGCAGCGCGGCGCGCGGCTTATGAACCGGGAAGATGAAAATGTCTCTACCCTGATCGCCGGACAGTTTGAACGCGAAGGTATCGAGCTATGTTTGAATCACGCGGTCAAAGCGTTCAGACAGGAGGGGGCGCGCAAATATCTTGTTGCCGAACATGAGGGCCGGACGGTCGAAATCGAATTTGATCAGGCGTTGCTGGCGCTGGGGCGAAGTGCCAATGTCACCGGTTTTGGCCTGGAAGAACTGGGCGTCAAGCTCAGCTCACGCAAGACTATTGAGGTGAATGAATTCCTGCAAACCAACTATCCTAATATTTACGCCTGTGGTGATGTCGCCGGACCCTACCAGTTCACCCATACCGCTGCGCATCAGGCCTGGTATGCTTCGGTCAACGCGCTCTTTAGCCCATTCAAAAAGTTCCGGGTGGACTATTCCGTGATTCCCTTCGCCACTTTTACCGATCCGGAAGTCGCGCGCGTCGGCCTCAATGAGCGTGAAGCCAAAGCACAGGGAATGGCTTACGAGGTCACGCATTATGGGCTGGATGATCTGGATCGTGCCATTGCGGATGGCGAGGCGCAGGGTTTTATCAAAGTGCTAAGCGTCCCAGGCAAGGATAAAATTCTGGGTGTGACCATTGCCGGTGAACATGCGGGTGACCTGATAGCCGAGTTTGTCATGGCCATGCGTCACGGACTGGGGCTGAATAAAATTCTGGCCACTATTCATATTTACCCCACCTGGATGGAGGCCAATAAATTTGCCGCCGGTAACTGGAAAAAAGCCCATGCGCCGACGAAGTTGCTGCAATGGGTCGAACGTTTTCATGGCTGGC
>CAZQVV010000125.1:0-7755 GCA_964596835.1 uncultured Thiohalophilus sp.
TTCCTTTATACCACCCCCGCCCTGTCAAAACCTGGCCAGGCGGATTATTTTTTATACTGCGCCGCTGCCTCACTCAACCGCGCAGCTACAGCATCACGCAATTTCTTCGGTTTCATCACTTCTGCCTCTGGCCCATATTTAAGGATATCCATAATCAGTTCGGTGGGATCGCTGTAGGGTATGCGTAGTTCAAACCCTCCATTTTTCAGTACCTTGCCCTGCTGGGCGGGGTGCCACTGTTCGTCGGCGACCCAGCGTGCGGCGTCCGGAGTGAATCGCAGTACGGCCGTGTTCGCGGGTTTTCCGGCGAAGATGCCGTAGGTTTGAGTGAAGTGTGTGTCGAGGCTGTTGTCGCTGCATTCGTGCGCTGTTTGTTCCAGTGTGTCGACCAGATGCAGACGGTCGAGCGAGAAGCTGCGCAAGTTATTCCTCAGATGACACCAGGCGTCGAGGTACCAGTTACTACGATAGTAAATAAGACGTTGCGGTGAGACATCGCGCGTGGTGATTTTGTCGCGCTCGCGGCCGTGATAAAGCACGCTGATACGCTGGCGTTCGAACAGCGCACGGCTGAGGCGCTGGAACAGTTTGAGATCTGTCGGCCTTGCCGCTATTTGCAGGATGCGGATGCGTCGGCCGATGTTCTCCCCAGCACCGCCCTGCTGCTCAAGGATGTGTGCGATCTTGTCCCGTGCGGGTTCGATGTAATGGCTTGCCAGTCCGGGCTGCAACTCGGACAGCAGTTGCCAGACCATCAGGGCGTACAGTTCGTCCGGTGTGAACCACAGGCCGGGCAGTTCGTAACGCCGGCCGGGATTCTCGTCGTAACACCAGCCGTTGTGTGTTCGATCATAGGTCAGCGGTGCGTCCATGTCGTCACGCAAGGCATGCACCAGCCGACGCGCGGTAGATTCAGAACAGTCCATTTCTTCGCAAATCACCTGCAGCGACACTGGTCGGCGCCGCTGACTGAGGATGCGGTGCAATTCAAATAACCGCTGAAGCTTATTCATGAGTATAGCTGGCTCCTCGCTTCCTTCAGGCAGGCCATGAAAAGTAGCTGCACTTCTATATTGAGGTCCATACAGAAAATGATTTTTCTGATCAAGCGTGTTTTCAAAATGAAAGAGACGTTGAATTTTTTCCAGCAACTGCACCCGCATGACTCCGCCGAGGTGTTTTTACTGGCCATTCGCGGTTACTGTTTTGATCTGGACCAGCCGTTAACCGGACAGGCAGAAATCAACCTTGAGCAGGCCGTGGAGTATATTTATAACCGATTAGTGTTGCTGTATGAGTTCGGACAGTTCACGTTTCAGTAGTTCAGGATCGCCCAGATTCAGTTCCATCAATCGGTGCAGGTGGGTGGCGGTATCCAGATCCATCTGTTTGCAATGAAGACCCACTCGCGTATCTTCGATGTGTGCTACGGTGGTGTCCATATGCAGACATGGCTGTGGATCTTCTCCGAGTTGCAGTTCGAGCTGAACAGGCTCGCCGATTTTTACTGGCCAGTCATCAGGCCGGATGACCAGCGCGCCGTTGAGGCTGATATCGAGCAGGGTGCCCGCCCAGCTTTGACTGCCCTCAGTCTGAATAATGCGAATGCGGGCATCAAAAGGGATGCGGGTGAAATGGCGTTGTTCCGGGTGATTGCTCATTATTACTCCATGTAAAATTGCATTTTGATGTTACCAATCTGGATGGTATTACCATCGTGAAGTTTGTAGCTGCGATCACCGATGGGTTCATCATCAATGCTGGGGGGGCGCTTGCCTTCCAGGTGAGAGAGGAAATAGTCGCCATTCCGGCGAGTGATGATCGCTGTCGCCACGCCAGGTTTGCCCAGATTGGTCATGGAGCGGTTCAGGCTTAGCGTGCGGCCAAGATTCTGGCCGTTGAGGATTTGCAGCCAGCCATTTTGGGGGGCATGGCCAGCTGCTTTTTCACTTTCATGGGTGACGGGAGCGGCGGGCTTGTTGGTGTTGAGCCTGGACAAATGCAGGTCTTTGACATGGGACAGATCCTCGACTTCTTCAAAAATATATTGCAGGGTGTGTTTGCCGATGCGAATAATGTCGCCATCTTCGAGCAGGTGTTTATCAATGCGTTTCTGATTGACAAATGTGCCCTGCTCGCTCTCCAGATCTACCAGGATCGAGGTCTGATCCTTAGTGTCGACACGTGCGTGTCTGGGCGCCAGCGCCAGACTGTCGATATGCAGGTGACAAGCGGGATCATGGCCGATAAGCATTTGCCCGCGAAGGATCGGAAAAACCTTAAGTACCGTTCCTTTGAAGGAAAGGGTCAGCTTCGACACGCTGGGTGCGCCCCCTGAAAAATTGATACATTTCTGATGATTATAGACTTTAATTTAACAAACGGTAGAGCAATAGCCAAACGCCGACATCCAGGCCAGGGGTTATCTATTTATCGGGCATACAAGCGCACCCTTAAGCTAAATATTAGCGGATCCGGAACTCAACCCCCTATATTAAAAATACAGGCGCAGGAACCTCGTCATGTATTTAGTCCTGGGGTATCCCCACGAATATTTTTTAAAAGCCAGACACTTGTCTGTCCGCCAATGAACGCGAATAGACGCCAATAAAGGCGACAGCATTGATTGGCGTATTCTGTGCCTTAGGCACATCAGCATAAAATATTCGCGTTTATTCGCGTTCATTGGCGGATATTTATTTTATCTACTTAATTTTAAACATTATTTTGTGGGGATACCTCAGTATTTAGTCTACTTGTGTCTCAATTTGTTCATTTTCTTCTTGATCAGGCTGCCGGGCACCGTTCCAGGCGGGATTGTAGCGAATAGTCTTGATGGCGTTGATGTTGCTCTGGGTGATCTCGATGGGGTACTGCTCCAGCATCAGGCTGGTGCCTGGATCCGGGATTTGTTCGAGATATTCGAGGATCACACCATTGAGGGTTTTGGGGCCTTCGGCGGAGAGATTCCAGCCCAGTGCCTTGTTGAGTTCACGAATGGTGATGCTGCCGTTAATCAGGTAGCTGCCATCCTCCTGCTGGTGAATATCCTTGCTGCTGGCGGCGGGATCAGTCGTGAATTCACCGACAATTTCCTCAAGAATATCTTCCAGAGTGATGAGCCCCTGAATATCGCCATATTCATTGACGACCAGGGCGATACGCCGTTTTTCTGTCTGAAAATTGAGCAGTTGGGTATTCAGGGGAGTGCCGGCAGGGACATAGTAGGCGTCGCGAATGATCGTGCGCAGATCATCCACATCGAAAGATTTCTGATTGAATAGCGCCAGGGCATTGCGCAGATGAAGCAGGCCGACGATGTGATCAATGTCGCCCTCGTATACGGGCAGGCGGGTATGCTGGCTTTCACTCAACTGTTTGACGAGGGTATCCCAGTCATCCTCCAGGTCGATACCGACAATTTCATTGCGCGGAATCATGATTTCGTCAATGCTGATCTGCTCCAGATCAAGAATGCCTAACAGCATTTCCTGGTGCCGCCGGGGGATCATGCTGCCGGCCTCGTCGACCACGATGCGTAGTTCATCCCGGCTGAGCCGGGTGCTGTTGCGCGCCTGTTTTGGAATGCCCAGCAGGCGCAAAAGCAGGTTGGTGATCTGGTTAATAAACCAGACCACGGGATAGAAGAATTTCAGCAACAGAGTGAGGGGGAAGGAAGCGGGCAGAGCATAGCGTTCCGGCTGTAACGCCGCCAGCGTCTTGGGGGTGACCTCGGCGAAGACCAGGATTATCAACGTCAGCACGACGGTGGTAACAGCGATGCCCGCCTCTCCCATCAAGCGCAGGCCGATAATGGTCGCAATGGCTGAGGCCAGGATGTTGGCAGCATTATTGCCCAGCAGGATCAGACCAAGCAGGCGTTCGGGGGTATCCAGCAGTTTCTGGGCGAGGGTCGCCCCCCTGTGGTTTTTGTTGGCCAGATTACGGAGCCGGTAGCGGTTCAGGCTCATCAGCCCGGTTTCGGAACCGGAAAAAAACCCGGAAGCGATAATAAGAAAAACCAGTATCCCAATGAGGATACTTAAGGAGATATGGTCCAAGAAGGGGCTGACCTTTTGTGATTACCAGTGGCTATTACGCGCGAAACAGGCCTCGCCTGTCAAGCCCTCCGCGGATAGCCGGAACCCAACAAGCTACCTTAGCCGCTAGTTTTTATCTATAACCAAACGTAACTATTCAGCATAATTGTCAGGGAACCTGGTATGTATTAATCGTTGCATAAGTATTCGCAGGTGTTTTATACCCTCACCCCAACCCTCTCCCGGACGGCGGAGGGCGAGGGAGTTAGAGCGGTGGCAACCCACAAATTCTGCTGAAGAGCCATTCTTTTCCTTGATACGCCTTCATATCACTGGCTTTAATACTTTCGAGTTCTTCAAGCTTTTGCTTCAATTTTGGGAGCTCAACAGCAAACTCATTGAAGTGAGTCTCGAAATTATGCCGTTCTATTTCATGTTGCTTAGCCTCAGCAACTTGCTGCCCAAAACCTTCATATACAGACTTTGACAATACAGGGGGAATGTATGGGGATAAATTTAATGTCCGATCACCAGGGCGTTCTTCTAAAAGTGTTATACGTTCAGTGGAATAAGCCGTATTCCACACGAATTCAAATTCATCAAACCAAACGAATGTTCCAGCATGTAACAAATTAAGCGACTTCTTGCGCCATTCTGAGTAATTTTCATCTTCGATAGTTTCTTTTGACTTTAGCGAACTGCAAAGAATATCCATATCCGCAAGAACGACATCCCACTCTTTGGGTAACATCGGTTCATAATGGCTATTAGCCAGAACATGGAATGAAGAGACAAAGACTCGATGCCATTTATCCTTTTTCGCAAGAATTTGGGCTACCTCGTCAGGCGAAAACTGCCAGCCAGTCATAAATGGAATCAGGCGAACGGGAATAAGTATCCGATCATCAATGGTGAGTTCTAACATGTCTGGTTACTTAATGATTTTGCATGGATAATTTGGTTTTAGTTCTAGCGTAGAATGCATCAATCCCTTGGATTATATGGGACTTTACGGTACATTGCAGTACATTTACAGTAAAGCGACTGAGGGGAGAAAATGGCTACCGCCAAGACCACCACACTGACTTTTCGTATTGAGCCGGAATTGAAAGAGGCGTTACGCACCGCCGCTCAGCAGGAACATCGCTCTATTGCCAATATGGTGGCGGTGTTGATTCTGGACTATTGCGGGCGCAACGACATTGCAATCCCAGAATTAAAAGCAGCAAAAAAAGCATGAGGGACGGCATATGACATCAGAACAACAAAATCGAAATCAGGAGGTAGCGATAAATGCGCTAGAAAATCTGCGAAAACGATTGTTGGATCTGACGGCACGTAATCGCCTTATCAATTTTCGGCACACCAAGAGAGGAAGCTTACGCATTATCGATGAGCTACCAGACCAGTTGGTCGAAACATTGTTAGCTGAAACCGAGATGCGTTTTCTTCCGGTTCCCGAGCCAACCCGTGAGGAGTTGGTTGCAGCGGGATATATCGAGGTCGACGAGATTTCTGGGCAGGAGATTCGCTTACTGAAAGATCCGACAGCCGAGGAATGGGCTAAGAGACTGGGATTGGCAACCTCCTACGAAGTACCAAAGCCGTCAACTGAAGAACCAGATGGCAGACATGCGGACACTGCTATACAGACACTGCTCTATCCCTATGAACTGGAAGCCCGGCTCAAGACTCTGATGCAAACTGCCGAATCGGCCATCCAGGAAATGGGTGCGAACATTCTTTATATGGCATTCGGTTTCCTGGAGTGGTTCGACAGCAGCAATGACAACGCGCGTACTGCGCCCCTTTTCCTGGTGCCGGTTCGCATGCACAAGGGGCGGCTGAATCCACAAACCAAGACTTATGAATACACCGTAAGTTACTCTGGCGAAGATATCATTCCTAACCTCTCGTTACGGGAAAAGCTCCGAGCCGATTTTGCCTTAGCCCTGCCAGATCTGGATGAGAATACAGTACCCGAGGTCTACTTTGAAGAAGTTCTGGCATTAATTCAGGAGAATCAGCCGCGCTGGCGGTTGCGCCGTTTCATCACTCTGACGTTGCTCAATTTCAGCAAATTGCTAATGTACCTCGATCTGGATCCATCTCAATGGCCAGATGGTGCGAGCATTATCGAGCACCCTTTAGTAATGCGTTTGCTCTCCGGTTACAACGCTGAGCAGGACGAAGTAGAGGGTTCGAACGGGAATTTGGGTTTTGGTGAAGAGTATCTTATCGATGAGATAGATGATATCAACGCCAAATATCCGTTGATAGATGATGCGGACAGCTCACAGCACAGCGCCCTGATCGATGCGGTCGATGGGAAGAATCTTGTTATTGAAGGCCCTCCGGGAACTGGTAAATCACAAACCATTACCAACCTGATCGCGGCGGCCATGGCGCAGGGCAAACGAGTGCTCTTTGTCGCCGAGAAGCTGGCGGCGCTGGAGGTGGTGCGCCGTCGGCTCGATGCCGCCGGTCTAGGCGAGTTCTGTTTGGAGCTGCACAGCCACAAATCCCAGAAGCGGAAGGTGCTTGATGAGATTGAGATTCGACTGAACAAACATACTCAATATCGCAAGCCAAAGGACATCGAGGTCGATATCGCTCGCCATGAAGAGCTGAAAACAGTATTGAAGGAACACGTTGAGCGGATCAATCGACCATGGAAAAAAACTGGAAAGACGTTGCATGAAATCTTTATGGCCGCAACCCGCTATCGCGAGGCAACCGGTATCAATCCAGATACCCTACATCCAGAAGGCTATGATGGGGACAACTTGGATGTGATCGCCCAGCGGCGTACAGAAGATCAGGTTGAGGCATTCCGTAAAGTCTATCAGGCAGTTGCTGGACAGCTTGATAGTGATACTGAGCTACAGCAGCATTCCTGGTATGGGGTGCGTAATACTGATTTACAGATGTTTGATCTTGAGCGTGTCCAATCGGTGTTGGGAGATTGGCAGCATTCTCTAGGGTGTCTGTATGAGGAGAGTGTAAAGCTCACCGAAGAGTTAAGTTGCGATCGGGATAATATTACAGATTCTTTGAGTGGGATTTCAATACTGCTGGAGGATCTTGAACGTCTGCCATCCCTTGAAGGCGACGAGCTATTGGATCGATTGCCGGTGCTGCGAGGCGAGGTTCTGGATAGAACACAGCAATACCTAAAACTCTTTGAAGATGTCCAGTTACTCTATGCGACCTTGGCAAAGAAGAAACTGATCTTAATGAAAAGCTGACCGCGTTTGACAAAAAAATTATAAGGTCAGCATTGCCTAATACGCCAGACAATCAACGCCTGCTTAGGCCTGCTATGTTGGAAGCCATGCTGGAATATACACCTACGAGCAAGTCGGAATTTCTTGAATACATTCCTGGCTATCTACGTCAATCAACGGCGGCTATGGAAGGCCAGTATTTAGAACAAGTATTGGAGATAATTAACGCTTCAATGGAGTAGTTTGCAAAAACTGGAGTCAGAATAATTAATAGGGAATTATTGCTATGAGTGAAATCTTCAATGTTTATTGCGATAAAAGCGGAGGCTGCTACGGTCTGAAAACAGTTGAATCCTATCGCTCATTGGGGATATGCACCGTTATCTCAGGCAATACTGGATATGGTGCCGAAACTTGTTTATCGGCCAATGAATACTTAGTACCTTAGAAATAATTTTCTGCGCATTTTGTAGAAAATTATTTCGTGA
>CAZQVV010000126.1:0-7706 GCA_964596835.1 uncultured Thiohalophilus sp.
GTTATATTCTTTAACCAAGCTAGCTATCGACGATTAGTCGTAATTGGACTAAAATGGACTAAAATAGATATATGAGCACAGAGAATAGCATTAACATTCAACAACTTAGTCAATCCGAGCGTATTCTTTTAGCTGAGGAACTATGGGATAGCGTTGCAAAAAATCAGGATGACTTAAAAGTGACTGACGCTCAAAAGAAAATACTAGACGAAAGAATGGCTGCCTATAAAGCCTCACCAAATGAAGGTACGTCTTGGGAAGAAGTTAGAAACGAAATGAAATAATAATGGATTATGAACTTATAATCCGTCCTGAAGCCAGAACGGACGACTTGCTAGACACTTTTCAATGGTATCAAGAACAAAGATCAGGTTTAGGCTTCGACTTCAAATTATGTATCGATGGGGTTTTCTCAAAACTTCAAAAACACCCTTCAATTTATAAAAAAGTATATCAAAATATTCGAAGAGCTGTTACTCGAAGATTTCCGTTCAGCGTGTTTTATATTATTGAAAATAATAATGTAATTATTCTTGCTGTCTTGCATGCAAGGCGAGATCCAGAAAAATGGAAAAGTAGAATATAACAAACTCATCCAAAGGGCTTTCAAAAAGTTCACGATTTTTTGCATTCGCAAAAATCGCGAACTTTTTGAAAGCCCTATGAGGGTGATCTGCGGAAAGTTGGCGGAAACACAGGAACAGATAATAATCAACCTTCACGACCGTCCCGTTTTTCATTCAGGAGAAAACCATGGCGCAGGAAAAAATCTATCCCATCCCCCCAAATATCGCTGCCCGGGCACACATCACTGAAGACGACTATTTTCGCCTGTATCAACAATCCGTAGATGATCCAGCCGGCTTCTGGGCCGAACACGCGAAGGCGTTTCTCGACTGGACGAAACTCTGGGACAGCACGTTAGACTGGGATTACAAAAAAGGCCACATTCGCTGGTTCGAGGGGGGCAAGATCAATGTCAGCGCCAACTGCATCGATCGCCATCTGGCCAGCCGCGGCGATCAAACCGCCATCATTTGGGAAGGCAACGATCCTTCTGTAGACAAAAAAATCACCTACCGCGAATTACACCGGGAAGTTTGCAAACTGGCCAACGTACTCAAGAGCCGAGGAGTAAAAAAGGGGGACCGGGTCTGCCTCTACATGCCCATGATTCCGGAAGCCGCCTATGCCATGCTGGCTTGTACCCGTATCGGCGCTATTCATTCCGTCGTTTTCGGCGGCTTCTCGCCGGAAGCCCTGAAAGATCGCATTCTCGACTCTGACTGTCGGGTAGTAATTACCGCCGACCAGGCTCTGCGGGGCAGCAAGACCGTCGCCCTTAAGCGCAATACTGACAAGGCCGTGGCTCACTGCTCCAACGTCCATACCGTACTCACTGTTCGCCATACCGGCGGTGATATTGACTGGAACGAACAACACGATGTCTGGTACCACGAACTGATGGACAAGGCTGAAGAGGATTGTCCGGCCGAGGCAATGGACGCCGAGGATCCCCTGTTCATCCTCTATACCTCCGGTTCCACTGGCAAACCCAAGGGCGTGTTACACACCACGGGCGGTTACCTGCTGTATGCGGCCATGACCACCAAATACACTTTTGATCTGCACGAGGGTGATATTTTCTGGTGTTCCGCCGACGTGGGCTGGGTTACCGGGCACAGCTACACAGTGTATGGTCCGCTGGCCATTGGCGGCACCACCCTCATGTTTGAAGGCATTCCCACCTGGCCGGACCCGTCCCGGTTCTGGCAAACCATTGACAAACATCAGGTCAACGCCTTCTACACCGCACCCACGGCAATTCGGGCATTGATGCGTGAGGGTGACGAACCGGTAAAAAAGACCTCCCGCACCAGCCTGCGCATTCTCGGCACCGTAGGGGAACCCATCAATCCGGAAGCCTGGGAGTGGTACTACCGTGTAGTGGGTGACAGCCGCTGCCCCATCGTCGATACCTGGTGGCAGACCGAAACCGGCGGCCACATGATCACCCCGCTGCCCGGCGCTACACCACTAAAACCGGGCTCGGCCAGTCGCCCCTTCTTTGGCGTTATCCCGGGAATTATGGACACAGACGGCAAACTGATTGAAGGCGAGGCCGAGGGTGCATTGGTCATCTGCCATCCCTGGCCCGGCCAGATGCGCACACTTTATGGCAATCACCCACGCTTCATCGATACCTACTTTAGCGCCTATCCCGGTTACTATTCCACCGGCGACGGCGCACGGCGTGACGCCGATGGTTACTACTGGATCACGGGGCGTATGGACGATGTTCTCAATGTCTCCGGCCATCGCATGGGTACGGCAGAAATTGAAAGTGCGCTGGTACTACATGAGGCGGTGGCGGAAGCTGCCGTAGTAGGCTGTCCGCATGATATCAAGGGCCAGGGGATCTATGCCTATGTCACCCTGATAAAAGGTGTGGAGGCCACAGATGAGCTGCGTAATCAACTGGTACAGCAGGTACGCCGTGAAATCGGCGCTATCGCCTCACCGGATGTGATTCAGTGGGCGCCTGGCCTGCCTAAAACCCGCTCTGGCAAAATCATGCGCCGCATCCTGCGTAAAATTGCCGCCAACGAACTGGATAATCTGGGGGATACATCAACCCTGGCCGATCCGGCCGTGGTCGATGATCTAATCAAAAATCGGGCGAACAAGTAAGGCTGAAAATATCTGACAAGGTGACACAAAAACGTGCCCTTACAGGGCTGAGAGAATTCCTGTTGGGCTTCGCGTTGCTCTGCCCAACCTACATTTAACTCTGGGCTGAGCCCAGAGCAGAATAATCAAAAAAACCCGAGCTGTAGGTTGGGTTGAATAAAATGAAGCCCAACAACTTCCCGGCATTCAGCGCAGCTCCATCAATTTTCGTGCAAAAAGATCCTGCCAGCCAGTACCCATGGATTTATCATAGAGTCTTTTGATGATGGTACGTTCATCCGGCTTGCGCATTCTTAGCACTTTAAAATTCTCCCTGTACCGGTTTTTCGTATGCAGATCAAACAATTCGAAAGAACCGATATAAACGAGCTCCCCCGGATGCACGGTGACAATACGCTGATAGGCATCAATTTTCTTCTGTACCAAATTGTAGCGATTGTTCGCAGTCGCCACCGAGGAAAAAATGTATTTCCCCGGATTCAGGTTTTCGGCCATGAAATCCCCGTTTTTGTAGATCAGAACACGGGGGGGACGGTTGAAGGGGCGGATATACACTTTGCCATACTCACGCAGAACGACCTCGATAACCCGCTCCGAGGCCTGAATATTGCCAAAGATCATCCCCCTCTCCGGTGACTTGATCTCTTCCGGTGGGGCAATGCCGACGCCGATACTGCTGCATGCGCTAAGCACAGGCAGCAGAGCTATAAGAAAAATACAGATTCTTACCATAAACCCTCATCGATATTATCGGGTAGAACAGGTTTGCCTGATTAAATCAGCTAATTAGCCCAAGAACATTCACATAATATGCCAACATTAGCCTACAGGCTGTTCAACAGGCATAAAAAAAGGGCCCTACGGCCCTTTTTATCTGGCGACTTCGAATCAGCCTGCGTCTACGGCTTTCATGCTCAGGCGAATGCGGCCCTGCTTGTCAATTTCCAGTACCTTGACCTTGATAAGCTCGCCTTCAGTCAGTTTGTCACTGACATTTTCAACCCGCTCTTCGCAGATTTGCGAGACATGCACCAAGCCGTCCTTGCCCGGCAGGATGGTAACAAATGCGCCGAAGTCCATGAGTTTGGCCACCCTGCCCTCATAGATCTGACCCACTTCAACATCGGCGGTCAGGCGTTCGACTTTCTCACGTGCTTCATTGGCAGCCGCCTGATCGCTGGAAGCAATCTTGATCGTGCCATCGTCGCTGATGTCGATGGTGGTGCCGGTTTCTTCAGTAATCGAACGGATGGTCGCCCCACCCTTGCCGATCACGTCACGGATCTTGTCCGGATTGATCTTGAAGGTAACATAACGCGGCGCAAACTCGGACAGTTCTTCGCGCGGCTTGTCGATGACAGCATTCATTTTTTCAAGAATGTGCAGGCGGCCTTCTTTGGCCTGTTCCAGGGCAATCTCCATGATTTCTTTGGTAATGCCTTCGATCTTGATATCCATCTGCAGAGCGGTGATACCGCTGTCAGTACCGGCAACCTTAAAGTCCATGTCACCCAGATGATCCTCGTCACCGAGAATATCGGTCAATATCGCAAACTTGTCTTCTTCTTTAATCAACCCCATGGCGATACCCGCAACCGGCGCTTTCAACGGCACCCCGGCATGCATCATGGACAGGCTGCTGCCGCAAACCGAGGCCATAGAACTTGAGCCGTTGGACTCGGTAATTTCAGACACCACACGCAAGGAATAGGGGTATTCTTCCATATCCGGCATCACACCCAGCACACCACGCTTAGCCAGACGGCCGTGGCCGATTTCCCGGCGCTTGGGCGTCCCCACGCGTCCGGTTTCGCCCACCGAGTAAGGCGGGAAATTGTACTGCAGCATGAAAGGATCACGGTAGGAACCTCCCAGCGCGTCGATGATCTGGGAATCGCGCTCGGTACCCAGGGTCGTTACGACCAGCGCCTGGGTTTCACCACGGGTAAACAGGGCCGAGCCATGCGTGCGCGGTAATACGCCGACTTTTACCGTGATGTCCCGCACGGTGCGGGTGCCACGCCCATCGATACGCGGCTCACCGGCAAGAATTTTGCTGCGTACAACTTTCTTCTCCAGTTTTTCAATGGCATCGGAAACCTCTTCCTCAGAATAGCCTTCGCCTTCTTCGTCAATCAGCTTGGCCTTGATTTCCTTGCGAATTTCACTCAAACGCGTGTAACGCGGCATTTTTTCACGAATGGTGTAGGCTTCGGCGAACGAGGCTTCACCCGCCGCCGCTACCGCGTCATTCACCGCAATATTCTCTTCTGCGACCTGCCAGTCCCAGGCAACGGTACCGGCATCGGCGGCCAGTTCACGAATAGCCTTGATGGCCACCTGGAAGGCGTCATGACCGAACATGACGGCACCCAGCATCACTTCTTCAGATAAAATTTTAGCTTCGGATTCCACCATCAACACGGCCGCATCGGTGCCGGCCACGATCAGATCCAGATCGGAATCTTCAATTTCGGTCTTGCTTGGGTTCAACAGATACTCGCCGTCCTTATAGCCTACACGGGCAGCAGCAATCGGGCCGTTAAACGGTGCGCCAGACAACGTCAGCGCGGCAGACGCGCCAAGCATGGCCGGGATATCCGGCGTGACGGAGGGATCCAGGGACATAACCGTACAGATAATTTGAACTTCGTTGGTAAATCCTTCAGGGAACAGGGGGCGAATGGGGCGATCAATCAGGCGGGCCGTCAGGGTTTCATTATCAGAGGGTCGGCCTTCCCGTTTCAGGAAGCCACCGGGAATCTTGCCTGCGGCGTAGGTCTTCTCAGTGTAATCAACCGTCAGGGGGAAAAAGTCCCGGCCTGCCACTTCCTTTTTATTCGCCACCGCCGTCACCAGAACAACGGTTTCAGCCATGCGAACCATGACCGCGCCCGAGGCTTGTCTTGCTATCTCACCCGTTTCGAGCGTAACAGTATGATCACCAAACTTGAATTCTTTTTTAACAACGGCCATGAAGGTTCCTTAAACGATGAACTTGACTAAAAAATTTTGAGTCCTTTGCACGAATTGGATTTTCTTTCAAGACAAGGCAAAAATCAGTGAGAAGGCGCAGTTTACACGCAATAAATGAACATTTTGAACTGATTTTTAACGCTGTATTGAGAGAAAAGACTTTCGTGCAAAGGTCTCATTTACGCAGACCCAGACCTGCAATCAAGTCGCGGTAACGCTGCAGATCCCTGTTCTTGAGATAGTCGAGCAGCTTGCGGCGCCGACTGACCATGCGCAACAGTCCCTGACGGGAGTGATGATCATGAATGTGGGTTTTAAAGTGATCGGACAAATCGTTAATACGCGCCGACAACAGCGCGACCTGAACTTCGGGAGATCCGGTGTCAGTGCCTGAACGTTGATAGTTTGAAACGATGTTCGCCTTGCTCTCGGCATTGATTGACATCGCAAGCTCCTGTAATTACATAAAAATTGGTGAATCAAAGAAAGCGCGTATTCTACCCGTGCGCAGGTACCTGAGACAAGCTAAATCCGGGGAAACAGGCTAATTTCGCTAGAATTACGGCGAATTCAGGCCAGGTTTATCAGTCGCCGGGGCGCCACCCGGCCATCGCCCAGAATCTGACCCACTCCGATAAAACGATCATCATCAGCAAATAGACAAACCCAGCCGCGAGTCGGCGCTTTGGGCACCTGTACCGCCTGACCCTGGCGTAGATAATGCGTACTATCCTGGGTTAATTTTACCTGCGGCCAGTCAGCCAATGCATATTCCATCGGCAACAGGCGCGCATCCATGGCCGCAAAACCTTCTTCCGCCAACTGCTCCAGTTCACTCAGCGTGCTGCCGTTTTCGATAGAAAAGGGTCCGGCGCCCGTACGCCGTAATGCATTCAGGTGCGCCCCACAACCCAGTTCCTCACCGAGGTCCTGCACCAGCGTACGAATATAGGTGCCTTTCGAGCAATGCACATCGATGTCCAGTTCACCCTCGGCCTGACCCAGCAATTCAAGGCTGAAGATCGTCACCTGACGCGGCTTGCGTTCGATCTCAATACCCTGGTGCGCCAGCTTGTACAGAGGCTGACCATTCACCTTGATCGCCGAATGCATGGGTGGAATCTGGCTAATTTCACCTTTAAATTGACTGAATACTTCGAGGATGCGTGCCTCACTATACTCTTCCACTGGGCGGGTTTGCACCACCACGCCATCGGCATCACCGGAATCCGTGCGCTCACCCAGTTTACTGGTCCCCGTATAGTGTTTATCAGAGTCCAGCAGAAAACCGGAAACCTTGGTCGCCTCACCCAGGCAGATGGGTAACAACCCGCTGGCCATGGGATCCAGATTGCCGGTATGCCCCGCCTTGTTGGCATTGAATAGCCGTTTGACCCGCTGCAGAGCAGCATTGGAGGTCATGCCTACCGGTTTATCGAGTAAGAGAATGCCGCTGACATTGCGACCTTTATTACGCCTGCGTCGAGCCATGAATCTATTTAATCCTGATCCTGTTGATCCGAATCCTGCGAATCCTGATCCTGATGCTTCTCACGATCGGCGCTCACAGCTTGATCAATCAAACTGGACAATCGGTCACCATTGCTGACAGACGCATCATAGATAAATTTCAGTATCGGTACACTGCGCAGGCTCATGTTTTTACCCAAACAGTGGCGCAGAAAACCGGCGGCATGATTCAGTACATCCAGCGTTTGCGCCATATCATGTTCTTCATTGAACACCGTCACAAACACCTTGGCCAGCGACAGATCACGAGATACATCGACCGCAGACACCGTCACCATTCCCAAGCGGGGATCCTTGATTTCCTGCTGAATAAGGACCGCCAGCTCACGCTGGATCTGTTCACCCACTCGGCGGGTACGGCTAAAGTCTTTGGGCATTAGAGAGTGTTTTCATTAAATGGATAATTATTACGTTACTAATATTGGTCCCGATTTTCGACAGGCTCTCCTGAGCGATGCCGAAGGGCTTCCCTCGACAAGCTTCCTTCGACAAGCTTCCTTCGACAAGCT
>CAZQVV010000127.1:0-7487 GCA_964596835.1 uncultured Thiohalophilus sp.
ATGGTGATTTTTATCGTCATTGTTGGCATTGCCGTCACGGCGGTGATGAGCGTGTATATCAGTACTACCCGCACGAGTGCCGATCCTATGGTTCGCATTCGTGGCATCGAGCTGGGCAAGTCCATACTCGAAGAAATTCTGCTCAAGGCCTACGATAACAACACGCCACTGGGTGGCGGCTGTGTGCAGTTTAGCACCGGGAGTCGATGCACCAGCGGCCCCTCGGCTACCGCGCAGTCGACTGCGGGTTTTGGCAGTGATGGCGAGACCCGTGCCACCTTCAACGATGTCGATGACTATCAGAACCTGGCTTACTGCGGTGCCAATGTCAGCGCCGCCGATGCCGCCTGCAGCAGCCCCTGTCAGCCTCTGGTGGATGAAACAGGCAACGATATATCCGCCAACTATGCCGGTTATGCGGTTTGTATCCGGATCAGTTTCGCCGGTACTGAAGTTAACAATACTTCCCCGCTCGGCGTCAGCGTGTCGGCCCATGACGCCAAGCGTATCGATGTCATCGTAACCGATCATATCAAGAGCCGTTACCTGCTCAGCGCCTACCGGTTGAATTTCTGATGCGTGATTATAAAACGATAACCCGTAGGTTGTGGCTGAGCAGCGCGAAGCCCAACAGGCGCTTTCTCCAACCGCCGAAGCATCAAAGCAAGACAAAACCACCCATGTTGGGCTTCGCGTTGCTCAGCCCAACCTACCTTACTATCAATCATAAATGCGTTGATAACGTCAAATCTTGTCAAAGCGGCTTTACCTTAGTTGAAATGGTCATCGCCATTATCCTGCTGGGTATTGTCGGTAGCATGGTTGCCGTATTTCTCGGCAACACGCTGGAAAGCTATTCGGCGCTGACCCGGCGCGATAATTTACAAGCCGGTCTGCGCATGGCGGTGGAGCGTATCAGTCGAGAGCTGCGTGAAGCCCTGCCCAATAGCGTCTGCACCGACAACGGCAGTGGCTGCAACAATCCCGGCAGTATCGTTTATTTTATTCGCACCGTGGATGCCGGGGAATACCAGACTCGTAGCGGTAACTATGCCAGCGGTCAGGCGCGCGCACCGTTACCCATTGCCCCGGTTTCCGCCAACAGCTTTGATGTGCTCTCCGGCAACAATATCAACGCCGCTGCCGGGCAGTGGGTGGTGGTGTATAACACGGATAACGCTGACATCTATAATAACGGCAGCCACCGCCAGCAGATCTCCAGCATTGGCAGCAAGGCTACCAATGGTGTGCCCGCCGATGATGTCAACGTAATTCAGTTTGCCTCGGCGGTGAATTTTCCCACCCAGTCCCCCAGCCATCGCTTTCAGATCATCGAAAACCAAGTCACCCTGTTCTACCTTCAGGGAACCAATCTTTATCGTGCGCGAAGTAGCTTTGGCTCCCCGGCCATCGCCACCAGTGGTACAAAAAAATTATTGCTGAAAAATGTCAGCGCCTGCACCTTCACCTATGTGCCGGGATCGCTGTTGCGCTCCGGCTTGTTGCGCATCGACATCAGCGTTAACAACGGTACCGAATCCCTGCAAATGATCCACGAGGCCCAGGTTTACAATGCACCCTGAACAGAATAGCCGCGAGAGACTAGAGGCCAGGGCTGAGATTTATATAAAATCTCAATCGTCTCACCCTTCGGCGAGGTCCAGGCAATCCCGTTTTCTCGCGCGCCACGCATCACGCATCACGCTGCGTAAGCAGGGCGGCTTTGCGATTGCGGCGGCTATTTTTTTGATTGTGGTGCTGGCTCTGCTGGCCGCGGGGATGGTGCAGATCTCTTCCACCAGCCATACTTCCCTGAGTCAGGAATACACCTCGGCGCGCGCATATCTTGCCGCGCGCAGCGGCTTGCAATGGGGCATGTACCAGGCTATTTATGGTGGCAGCGGCAATGCCAGTATGACTTTTTCCGGCGGCGCACTTGCCGGTACGCAGGCAAGCGTAAGCAGCAGTAGCACAAATGTAGACGGCAATACATTTTATACTATTGACGCTACTGGCACTTATGGCAGCAGCAGCGATCCTGAATACAGTCGTCGTCGCCTGCGTCTGAGGTTTAAGCCATGATAATTTTCAGAAAATACAAAGTGGTTCTACCCTGGAGTCTGGTGCTCCTGATATTGGCCAGCGCTACCGCCTTTGCGGGTACTTATACAGAGAAGACCCAGACGTTCAACTGGATCGATCCCGCCAGCCATACCAATGCCGTCTGGACTCATGCCTCGGGCAGCAATGAATGCAGTGGTCCCTCGGCTTCGACCGATGACGACATTACCAAGGAACTGCCCCTGGGCTTCACCTTTAATTTTGGCGGCACCAACTACAACTCGGTGCGCATCATGTCCAACGGTCGCCTGCAGTTCAACAACACTTACTGCGGCTATGGTACCTACGGCAGCTTCACCCCGCGCATTTATCCCTATCCCATGCCCGACACCCGGCTGGTGCGCACCTTGCGTGCCTATGGCGGCGATCTTAACCCCGCGGCTGGCGGCACCGTGCGTTATGCTTCACTTGGCAGCGCACCCAATCGCTACTTCGTTGTCACCTTTTCCGCCGTACCCGAATGGGCTGCGGCGGGTAGCCATTTTGACGTACAGGTTATTCTGTACGAAAACGGCGACTTTGTGTATCAGTTCGCCAACATCAGCAACCCCAGCCTGGGGCATCCACAAATAGGCTGGGAAGTTACGACCGATGACTATCAGCTTTATGATTACACTAACGCTACCGGTTTGACGAATACCGCGATTCGCTTCAGCCCTCATGCGCCCTCGCCCCAGACGTATTACGCGATGGATGAGCTGGCCTGGAACGGCACGCCCAATGAGGTGATCGACACCAGCGGCAATGGCCACCCCGGCAACCGAGTGGGTACCGCCAACACCACCACGCCCGGCCACCTGTGCCGGGCCGGGGATTTCAGCCGCAATGGCAATGCCGTGGACACCCAGCTCAATGTCCGTGATCAGATAGGTTCCAGGGGCACCATTACCTTCTGGTACAACAGCAACAGCAAATGGAGCAGCGGCAATCACATGCTGCTGGACGGATCCCGCAATAATGGCGGCAGCGGCGCGGATAAATATTTCTTTCTGGTCAAACGCACCAATGGCCGTCTGCGTTTTGTGCTTGAGGATTCCAATGACAGTGATCTGGTCGTGCAGACCGGCAACAATAATTTTGCCGCTGGCAGTTGGCATCATGTGGCGATTACCTGGGACATCAATAACGACGCCGACTGGCTGCAAATTTATGTAGATGGTACACGGCAGGCCACCAACCGAGGCAATCGTCTCGGGCCGCTCAATATTACCGGCCTGCTGGGCAACCTCAACAGCCTCTACTTCGGCGACAATCGCACCGGCGGCGTCGGTGGCAGCGATTACACTTCGAACCCGGCCGGCGGCCTGCTGGATGAAACCCGGATTTACACCAAAGTACTGTCCGCCCGCCAGATCAATGACGACATGAACCTGACCCACGGCTGTCTGCTGGCCAACTGGCACATGGACGAAGCTGGCTGGAATGGTACGGCCGGCGAGGTAGCAGACAGTTCCGGGCACGGCTACAACGGTACGGGCAATAATGGCGTCACCACTGGCGGCAGTAGCATGTCCAGCTGGGCGATTGCCTCCAATCCCGGCACCTGCCGCTACGGCAGCTTTGACGGTAACAATGACTACGTGGCCCTCCCCGGCTTTCCCAACCTGACGGGCAGTTTTACCATTACCGCCTGGATTAAGGCCAACGTTATCAACAAGGATCAGCGCATTTTCGCCGATGACGAAAACAATAGTGGCGGCTTTGCTTTCTCACTGGGCGATCCGGGCGATGGGAAGCTGCGTTTCTTCTCCCGCAATGTCAATCCGATCAGCCTCGATTCATCGGCCGTTATCAGCGCGGGGCAGTGGTATTTTGTCACCGCCGTGCATGACGCCATCGCCCACACCCGCCAGATCTATCTCAATGCCAGCGCAGTTACTCCCGCCAGCCGCTATTCCGGTAACTGGGGCAGCGACAGCGGCACCGCCAGCATTGGCGGCGAAACCAACGCCGCAGGCTCTGAGGCGGTGCCCAACTGGCGCTTCGATGGGGACATCGACGAACTGCAAGTCTATAACAAGGCCCTCAGCAAGACCGAAATCGCCACGGTGATGGCCGAGACGCATGCCTGCACGATCATCTCTACCCTGGATCACATCGAGATCCGGCACGATGGCAGCGCCCTGACCTGCGAACCTGAAAAGATCACCCTTCGCACCTGTGCCGATTCTACCTGCACCAGCCTGTACACTGGGGATGTGAGCATCACCCTGAGTCCGACCGGCTGGGTCGGCGGCGACACCCAGATTATTACCGGCGGCAGTGCGACCCTGCAACTGCGTCATACCACAGCAGGAACCGTTACGCTGGGGGTCAGTAATTCTGCCCCCAACGCCACCAATTTCTCGCCGATATGCCTGAATACGACAGACGGGTCCAGTAGTTGCAATCTAACTTTTTATAATACCGGCTTTATCTACAGTATTCCGACCCAGATTTCCTGCGCCCTCTCGGGCAATATCACTGTCAGCGCCGTGCGTCTGGATCAGACCAGCCAGCAGTGTGTACCCTCGTTCGCCAATCGCAATGAAACGATTAACTTCTGGACCCAATATGACAATCCTGCACAGGGCACGAATGTATTGACCTTGAATAACGGCACGGCCAACTATGCGCTGGCGACCGCCCCACCCGGCACCGGCGTACCCTTAAGTTTTGATGGTAACGGTCAGGCTGCAATAAAAGTCACGTATCCCGATGCCGGGCGGCTGATCCTGAACAGCCGCTTTACCGGCACGGGCGCCGAATCAGGTTTAACCATGAGCGGCTCGGCCGCCTGGGTCAGCAAACCGGCGAAATTCTATGTCTATAGCAATGACGCCAATGCGGCCTGTGTTTCGGGGAATGCCACGTGCAGCGCTTTCACCGCAGCCGGATCCGGCTTTAATCTGAAAGTACGCGCCGCCTGCGCCGACAATACGGTCACGCCTAATTTTGTTCATAACGGTATTCACCTGACCCACAGCCTCATCGCTCCGGGAGGCGGGGCAAGCGGTAGCCTGGCTGTCACCAACACCAGTATTACTACAAAGGGTGAAGCCATCATTAATAATCAGAGTTTATCCGAGGTCGGTGTATTTAAGATCACCGCTGCGTTAGCCGGGGGGACCAACTATCTGGGTGAGACGGTCATCGGTAACGCCGGCCTCAACACCAGCGCTAATATCGGTCGCTTCACCCCCGCCTATTTTGATGTCAGCCGCGTGCAGGGTTGTAGTACCGACGGCTTCACCTACTCAGGCCAGCCCTTCACAGTAAACATCACCGCCTTTAACACCGCCGGTAGCCAGACCCTGAACTATACAGGCAGCTTCGTCCAGTCACCGCAGGTATCCAATGCAGGCAATAGCAGTTTGTTTACTAACAATACTTTTGGCGCTAGCGATTTCAGCAACGGCTATGGCTCGCGCACCGGTGTTACCTATACCTTTTCCACCAAGGATACCGCACCGGCAAGCATCAGCCTGCGCGCCATTGATAACGATACGGTCTCTTCCCTGGGGCATAGCGAACCGACGGTGGATATCCGTAGTGGGCGTCTGAATATCGAAAACGCCTTTGGCTCTGAGCTGAACGATCTGGCCGTGCCCGTTACCGTGCAATATTTCAACGGCAATGGCTATGTGACCAACGCGAAGGATACCAGCTGCACCTCCATTTCTCTGGGTCTGTCGGATCCGAATACCACTGATTCGCTGACAGCCGGAACCGGCGGTAGCGCCGGGCAAACCTGCATATGGGATGATAGTGCTAAGAGTGGCGGCAGCAATTGCAGCGCCGCCGGCCTGCTGCCCGGCCCGGTGTCAGAACAGTTTACCGAACCTCCGCTGGCCGGTAATTTCAATGTCTGGCTGAAAGCCCCTGGCGCGGGTTTCACCGGCAATATGGATATAACGGGGACGGCTCCAACATGGCTGCTCTATAACTGGAGTGGTTCCGGCCCCAGCAACCCCCGCGGGCGCGCCAGCTTTGGGCTTTTCCGCGGCGATGATCGGATTATTTACTGGCGGGAACAGTTCTGAGTCATTTCAGTTATGCAGGCAGGTGCCACCCTGTTTTTATCCTGCCAGACTCTTGTATTGCCGCTCGATAAACTTGCGATATTCGCCATCGCGTACCCGTTCCCACCAGCCCTGGTTGTCGAGGTACCAGTGCAGGGTTTGTTCGATACCGGTTTCAAATGTGTACTCCGGCTTCCAGCCCAGTTCACGCATGATTTTGCCTGCGTCTATTGCGTAGCGTCTATCGTGGCCGGGGCGATCGGTGACATAGGTAATAAGTTCAGCTTTCGGCTTTTCCCCGGCGTGCAGTCCATCCAGACGAGTGCAAATTTGATGTACGATATCAATGTTAGCCCACTCATTACATCCGCCAATGTTATAGGTTTCGCCCGGTTTCCCCTGTTGCAGGACGGTATCAATCCCCCGGCAGTGATCGCTTACGTGTAGCCAGTCACGGATCTGTTTGCCGTCACCGTATACGGGCAGGGGCTTGCCTTCCAGAGCATGGATAAAAACCAACGGGATCAGTTTTTCCGGAAACTGGTAAGGGCCATAGTTATTGGAACAGTTTGTGGTGACGACGGGTAAACCGTAGGTATGAAAATAAGCGCGCACGAGATGATCCGACGATGCTTTGGAAGCGGAATAGGGGCTGTTGGGTGCATAGGCGGTGGTCTCGGTGAAAGCGGGAGCACCCGCTTCGAGGCTACCATAAACCTCGTCAGTGGAAACATGCAGAAAGCGGCGGTCGGAGTCATTAGCCCAGTATTTGCGCGCCGCTTCGAGCAGGATAAAGGTGCCGTGGACGTTGGTTTTGATAAAGGTTTCCGGGGCGGTAATGGAGCGATCCACATGAGACTCGGCGGCAAAATGGACTACATGATCGATTTCTTCGTCTTCGAACAGCGTGTTGACCAGATCGGCATCGCAAATATTACCGTGGACAAAACGATAGTTCTCAGAGGGTTCAATCCCGTTCAGATTTTCCAGGTTGCCCGCATAGGTTAGTGCATCCAGGTTAATGATGCGATCTTCAGGGTGCTGTTTAACCCAGTGGTGGACAAAGTTGGAACCGATGAAGCCCGCGCCGCCAGTGATGAGTAGTGTTTTCATGTTCGTTTATGTTTAGTATCTAAATAGCTGTTTCAAATACCAGCCCACTTTACAAGGTGCATCTAATTAAATCACCGTTCGTCCTGAGCCTGTCGAAGGAAGCCTGTCGAAGGAAGCCTGTCGAAGGAAGCCTGTCGAAGGACATAGCTGTTCCACCTTCATGGTTCGACCCTTCGAGATACTCAGGACTTCACCAGGAACGTGGAACACATACACTGTGATCCAGTATTTGAAACAGCTATTTAGTATAAA
>CAZQVV010000128.1:0-7451 GCA_964596835.1 uncultured Thiohalophilus sp.
GACCCCATGAACTTCCATGAACTTCTGTGTTGGGCGACCGATGGAAGTGCCTGTGGTGCTTCGCCAACCTACATTTGTTACCTGTTTCCTCGATGTAAGCTGAATAGAGTTACGAATCTTATTCATTTCTTCTCTTTCTTTTTTCCAGTGGTCTTGCCAGAACTTAGCATAAAACCGACCTCTCTCAGCTGGCCAGTTGGCGCAACACATAATGCAGGATACCGCCATGGCGGTAGTATTCCACTTCCTGGGGCGTATCGATCCGCACTCGTGCCTGGAAGGTTTTTGCTGTACCGGCATCATCGATCGCGGTTACCGTGACTTCCTTTGCCGCACCATCTCCCAGGCCGCTGATACCGATGGTTTCCCGTCCTGTGAGGCCCAGCATAGCAGCACTTTCGCCGCCCATGAACTGCAGTGGCAGAACACCCATGCCCACCAAATTGGAGCGGTGGATGCGTTCATAACTTTCGACGATTACGACGCGGATGCCCAGCAGGCGCGGACCTTTGGCTGCCCAGTCACGAGAGGAACCGGAACCGTATTCCTTGCCGGCAATGACGACCAGCGGTGTTCCTTCTGCTTTGTATTTCATCGCCGCATCGTAAATGCTCATCGGCTCAGCGTCAGGCAGGTGCAGGGTAACGCCGCCTTCGGTGCCGGGTGCCAACAGGTTACGCAGACGAATATTGGCAAAAGTGCCGCGCATCATGACTTCATGATTACCGCGCCGTGATCCCAGCGAATTGAAATCCTCAGGCTTGACCCCGTGTTCCTGCAGATACTTGCCCGCCGGACTGTCGGCCTTGATCGCACCCGCCGGGGAGATATGATCCGTCGTGACCGAGTCACCCAGCAGGGCCAGTACCCGTGCGCCCTGAATGTCTGACACCTCGCTGACCGTCTTGCTCATGCCTTCAAAATAGGGTGGGGTCTTGATGTAGGTGGAATCGTCTTGCCAGTCGAACAGTTGGCCTTCGGGGGAGGGCAGGTTGATCCAGCGATCCTCACCTTTATAAACTTCACTATAGGCATCGAGGAAAGATTCACGTTTGACGCTGGTAGTGACGATATCGTGCATTTCTTTTAAACTCGGCCAGATGTCCTTAAGGAATACATCGTTACCGTCTTTATCCTGGCCCAGCGGTTCATTGTAAAGATCGATATTCATGGTCCCGGCCAGCGCATAGACAACGACCAGGGGGGGGGAGGCCAGGTAGTTCATGCGCACCTCGGCATGTATCCGACCTTCGAAGTTGCGGTTACCCGAGAGTACGGCGCAGGCGGACAGATCGCCTTCGGCAATGGCTTGGGAAACCGGAGGCAGTAGCGGACCGGAGTTGCCGATGCAGGTGGCGCAGCCGTAACACACCACATTGAAACCCAGTTTTTCCAGATCACCCAGTAGTCCGGCTTTTTGCAAATATTCGGTGACGACGCGTGAACCAGGCGCGAGTGAGGTTTTGACCCAGGGTTTAACCTGCATGCCCCGTGCAACCGCCTTTTGTGCGACCAGCGCCGCACCCAACATAACCGAAGGATTGGAGGTATTGGTGCAGGAGGTAATCGAGGCAATGACCACCGCGCCATTGTCCAGTTCCACCCTTTTGCCATTGAGTTCGGCGTCGGCGGGTTTGCTACTGATGTTGCGCTCGTGTTTGAGCGTGGTCAGCGCCTCATTGAATAATACTTTGGATTGTTTCAATGGCACCCGATCCTGAGGTCGCTTGGGACCCGCCAGGCTGGGTTCGATACCGCCCATATCCAGTGTTACCACACTGCTGTAGCGGGCCTCAGTCTGACCGGCTTCGTAGAACAGACCCTGGCGGCGGGTATAGGCTTCCACCAGCGCGATCTGTTCCTCGTCACGCCCGGACAAATGCAGGTAGTTCAGGGTTTCTTTATCAATCGGGAAAATGCCGCAGGTGGCACCATATTCCGGCGCCATGTTGGCCAGCGTGGCGCGATCGGCCAACGATAGATGTGCCACGCCTTTACCAAAGAATTCGACAAACTTACCTACCACCCCGTGGGCGCGCAGCATTTCCACCACAGTTAGCACCAGATCGGTAGCGGTCGAACCTTCGGGCATTTCACCTGTGAGTTTGAAGCCCACCACCTGTGGGATTAACATGGATACGGGCTGGCCCAGCATGGCGGCTTCCGCTTCAATGCCACCTACGCCCCAGCCCAGCACGCCGAGGCCGTTGACCATGGTGGTGTGGGAATCGGTACCCACCAGCGTGTCGGGATAGGCCTGTAGCACGCCGTTATTTTTCTGAGCAAATACAATGCGGGCGAGAAATTCCAGGTTCACCTGATGAACGATACCGGTATCCGGAGGAACTACTTTGAAATTAGAAAAGCCCTTCTGTCCCCATTTGAGAAAACTATAACGCTCCTGATTACGCTCGTATTCACGGTCGGCATTGATCTGCATGGCATCGGCTGAACCGAAGGCGTCGATTTGTACAGAATGGTCGATCACCAGTTCCGCCGGAGACAGGGGATTGATCTTCTCTGGATCGCCGCCGAGTGCTTTCATCGCATCGCGCATAGCGGCCAGATCCACTACTGCTGGCACGCCAGTAAAATCCTGCATCAGCACCCGCGCCGGGGTGTAGGCGATTTCCTGACTTGGCTCAGCATTGGCGTCCCAGTTTGCCAGGGCCGTGATGTCATCGGCCGTGACGTTCACCCCATCCTCATGGCGCAGCAGATTCTCCAGCAGGATTTTCAGGGAATAGGGCAGACGCGCAGTATTTTTGACAGCATCAAGACGGTAAATTTCGTAATCTTTACCATTGGCAGACAAGATAGCCTGGGCGTTAAAACTGTTATAACTGTTATACCGGGTACTCATAAAGGGAGGACTCCTTGGAAATCGAGTAGAAACAGGGGTTTAAAATTATTAGCGCGGCATTATACGCGAAAAAGTCGGCAGCCGGGATTGATCTGTTTTTTCTGATCCAGGATAAGCGTATTCAACTCGTGCGCGGCTCACCTTAATAAATCCACCCGAATATCATGATTATCGATACTCAGGTATGATGCCGGTATTATGGCAATCGTATACGGCGCAATACCCACACTATTACGCTCTGCATAAGCCGACCGCATGAAACAAACTTGTATCAATGACAGGGTAATCCATATGTCTCAGCAACCATCGAATCTGGACAAAGCGATAGCGCTTATCGACGCCGCAAACCGTGAAGATCCGAATCAGGTGACGGTAGACGGCAAAGTCTGGCCAAAAGAGCTTCTTTACTCGCAGCATATGTCTGATATGTTGCAGCGCTATATGCCCAATGCGGATGATGCCATGACGCTGGCCATTCATGCTCAGCATGTCCAGCGCTGGAAATCCCCGCGTGATGCCTACCCTATGGATCGCATTGGCTATTTGAAATGGCGTAAAGATCTGTATGAGTTTCACGCACAAACAGCCGCTGATTTGCTGGCTGAGGCAGGTTATGGTGAAGAGGTTATCAGCAGGGTAAAGCTCGCAGTGGCAAAAAAAGGGATAAAAAACAATCCAGACACGCAATTGCTGGAAGATGTTAGCGCGCTGGTGTTTATCGAGCACTATATGTTGGAATTCGCCAACAAGCACCCCGAGTATGAAGAAGAAAAATGGCTGGATATTATCCGCAAGACCTGGAAGAAAATGACTGACCGGGCGCAGCAGTTCGCGCTCTCGGGTAGTATCAAGCTTCCTGAGCCGCTGGTCTCCCTTGTCCAGAAGGCGGTAGCCAACCGTTGACGGGGGGATCAGATAGTATCAGAGTGATTTTCTCTGAGCGTAAGAAAGGACTCGATGACAAATGATAATTCGTAACTCTATTCAGTAAAACAGATTACTCCTGAGGATATGTTGATGGGTTTCCCCTCTGGACTTCGCGCTTCTTGCTCTACCCATCCTATCCACTTTTGTCTATCCGTCGTAGGATGGGTAGAGCGAAGCGAAACCCATCAACTGAAAATCCGCACAGGGCAGATTTTTACTGGTTCCCACGCTCCGCGTGGGAACCCATACCTCGATCGATGTGTTAATCCCGGTATGCATTCCCACGCCGGAGCGTGGGAACGAGAATTTCGTGTCGCATAATCAGTAACCCCATTAGTACCAAATGCTTATACTCACTTTGACTGCGGGTAATAGTTCTCTGGACGGTATTTATTTTATGTGGAATGATGGCCTAAAAAATATGGTAGTCTTCCCTGTATGAAAGATCGTTCTATCCACCTTCTCCTGCTGACCAGCCCGGCAAAAACCGGGATTGTCAGATCTTTTCTTGCAGAATGTGATGCGATTGAATCCATTCACGCGGTTTCAGAAAAATCCGACTGGCTCAAAGCCATGCAAAACAACCATTGGGATCTCATTCTCAGTGATCTTCATATATCAGATTTTGACTGTCTGGATCTGCGTGATTACCTCCATGATCATGAACTGGATATTCCGGTTCTGTTGATGGCTGAAAATGGTCTGGAAGATGAGCTGCTCGCCTGTCTTGAAAATGGATTTGAATATTGTGTGCTGGAACAGACGCAACAGTTTGAAAAATTGCCTTCCCTGCTGGATGCGATGATCGTTCGGCTACAGAAGTTCAGGCAGCAACAGGCTATCAGGGACAATCTGCTTGAAGTCCGCGAACGCTATCAGGATATTTTTGATAACACCAGTGATCTCATTCAGTGCCTTGCCGCGGATGGCGCCTTTCTTTATACCAACAAGACCTGGCGTGAGGCCATGGGCTATACCGAACAGGAAGTGGCTTTCCTGAATCTGCTTGATGTTTTACACCCGGATAGCCGAACCTGTTGTAATGATCGTTTTGAGCGGCTGAAGCAGGGAGAATGCCTTTCTGCCATTGATTTCAAGTTTGTCAGCAAATCCGGAGAGACGGTTTATCTTCGTGGCGATTGTGGTTCGATTATTCGTGACGGAGAAGCGATTTCTACTCGTGGTATTTTCAAAAACATTACGGACAAAGTAAAAACCGAAGAAGCCCTGGAAGCCAGTGAGGCGCGTTATCAAATTCTGTATGAAAATGCGCCGGATATTTATACCACGATCTCCCCCAAAGGCACCGTATTGTCAATCAACCATACCGGCGCGCGCCTACTGGGCTACGAAGTCGATGAACTGGTTGGTCAGCCCGCGCTAAATATTGTGTACCCGGATGATCACAAAAAAGTGGGGCGTTATATTCAGAAACAGTTTGATAAATTTAGTCCCGACAATGGCATTGAATACCGTAAAATATGCAAGGATGGCAGCGTGTTCTGGGTGCATCAGCGTGTTAATCAGGAACCACAGACCTGTGAACCCCGTCTACTGGTAGCCTGCCGGGATATTACCGATCGCCGGGATCTAGAAGAACAATTGATCTATCAAGCAACCCATGACTCGCTGACCAATCTGATTAACCGGCGTGAATTCGAAAAACGTTTACACGAGGTATTGTCTTCGTCAGAAAAAGGTAAACATGTACTTTGTTATCTGGATCTGGATCAATTCAAAGTTGTCAACGATACCTCAGGCCATATTGCCGGAGATGAACTTCTGCGTCAGGTGGCCGGATTGCTGATTCAGCGGATACGTTCGCGGGATACACTAGCGCGTCTTGGGGGTGATGAATTTGCGGTGTTGATGGAAGATTGCCCACTGGAACAGGCGGAATGCTTTGCAAACAGAATCAGGGAATCTATCGAGGGTTTCCGTTTTCAGTGGGGTGATCGGCGTTTCAACATTGGTGTCAGCATCGGTGTCGTTCCGATTCTTGAAAATGATATTAATTTGAATGATATTCTGAGCTATGCGGATTCCGCTTGTTATACGGCAAAAAAGCAAGGGCGCAACCAGGTGTATGTGCGACGTAAGAGCGACCTGACAGCATCCAAGCGTGTCGGTGAAATGTGCTGGGTTTCCAGTATCAATGAGGCACTGGAAAACGATCACTTTCGTTTATATGCTCAGCCCATTCATTCCTGCAGTAAAAAAACAGCGGGTCAGCGATTTGAAATTCTGCTGCGCATGAAAGATGGCGACAAGATTATTCTTCCGGGCGCATTCATGCCTGCGGCTGAACGATATAATCTGTCGACTCGGATCGACCGCTGGGTGCTGAAAAATCTGATGAAGTGGTTTGAGCAACATCCGGATCTTTTGAGCCGTCTGGATGTTTGCTCGATTAATCTATCTGCCCTGTCCCTGTGCGACAAAAATTTCAGCCGGTTTGTGTTTAACTTGTTGCAAACATCCCCCTTACCTCAGCATAAAATATGTTTTGAAATTACCGAAACAGCGGCAATTTCCAACCTGTCCCGAGCGGTGGAATTCATTGACGTGCTCAAACAGGCCGGTTGTCATTTTGCGCTGGATGATTTTGGCAGTGGCCTGTCTTCTTTTGCTTACCTCAAGAACCTGCCGGTGGATATGATCAAGATTGATGGCACGTTTATTCGTAACATCAGCAACAACAATATCGAACGTGCGATGGTGAAATCCATCTGTGATATTGTTTCTTTGATGGGTAAACAGACCACGGCGGAATATGTTGAAGATGAAGCTTCCCTAAAAGTCCTGTATACACTGGGGGTTGATTTTGTTCAGGGCAATCACCTGGGCCAGCCGAAACCCCTGGATTATTTTGCCTGCGGTCAGGTTATTCCCTTTAGTGAAGCTAAGATTTAGTCAGCGGATCTAAAATCCAACGAAATCAAAATGCGAACCTGGGCCATCAAGTGACTGAAAATAAGCTAAAAAATTTGTAACAGCTCTTATTTCGCCTGGCTATTCAATTTTCTTGATCGGCATATTCGGCATATGTTAATAAAGTATGATTTTGTCCTGGATATAGTCCGACATCCACACAAATTTTTTGTTGAATTTTTGTCTGCGATTTGATAAGATTTCAATATAAATTTTTCTGTTGTTTTGTTTTGTCGACACAGAAATGTATAAGAAGCAGGGTGGGAATCATGGAAGAACAAAAGGACTTAACGCATGCCGGGCGTATTCACGCCGCGACTCGTTATAAACAATCACATTTCTAATGTTCTGTAAAATCATGCGCATAGCGTATTGAGTGCGTTCGCGTTTTTATTGGCCCACAATTTAACATTAACCGTTTTATCGTTGTCAGGTGCAAACAGGCCGCTTGTTATACGGGGCGGCGGGTAGTTTACGGCTACGATACAATCGAGGACAGGGATATGTTGGATATGTTTAATCGTGGTTTGTCTGCGTTGTTGTTTGGACTGTGGTTGTTTTTAACCTCCCTGCAATTAGTAGCGGCGGCCCCCTCGACCTATGAATACTACATTTTAAATCCCCGAATTGAAAATGGCGCACTGAGCGTGATCAGTCTTGCCAATCGCAATACCGTTCAGGCAGGTACGACCACCCTGACGCTCAACCGTTATCAAACCGGCAGCATTCC
>CAZQVV010000129.1:0-7273 GCA_964596835.1 uncultured Thiohalophilus sp.
CGCGAATTGCGAATAGGAAAGGGTCAAGATCTGCGTTAGGCGAGGTAAGATTCAGTGGTTTGGGTAATCTCTGGAAATTCTCGAAGGATTTTTTTATCGGCTGTAATAAGAGGAACATCAAGATATTGTGCTAAAGCAATAAACTCACAATCATATGCAGAGCACTGGCTACTTTTGACAAGCTGCATAATATGTGCGGATGAAATTTCATATTCATGATCAGTCAGTAATTTTTCTGCTTGCTGAATGATGAGTAAAATGTCATCTATGTTTAATAATTTTTTTCGTGAATATTGGGCTAAGACATTTCTGAATTCGCTGCGCCACAATATGGGAGCAACCCAATGAGAATCGGAAGATAATAAATTCTCACTTTGTTGAGAGCGATCACCCGAAATATACAAATAAGAAATAATGTTGGTGTCCACAACAATCATGGACGACCTTCATTTTTAAAATCATTTAGTTATCGAGATGGCACCACGCACGTGATTTTCGAGCCACTGGACTTCATTGCAAGATTGGCGGCCCTGGTGCCCAGGCCCAGAGTGAACCTGACAAGATTTCATGGGGTGTTCGCGCCCAACAGCAAACACCGCGCTCTGGTGACACCGGCCAGGCGGGGCAAGGGCAACAAGCCCAAAGCGCCTGATGAGCCGCAAGAGCAAACGCCTACCGAACGTCGTGCAAGCATGACTGGGACGCAACGTCTCAAGCGCGTCTTTAATATCGATATCGAGACGTGCGTTGGATGCGGCGGTGCTGTTAAGGTTATCGCCTGCATTGAAGACCCTAGGATCATTAAGAAGATCCTCCCCCACCTGAAAGACAAACCTCTTTCAACAGAACCTGCCCAGTTGCCAGAAGTCCGAGCACCACCGCAATCCAGCTTGTTCATCTGACCCCAGGGAAATCAATCATTAAACGTAAATTGCTGCACCTGGCACAAGCGGCACGACTGCATGGACGCAGGAGGTAGAGCAATACATGGAGCCGTTGCCGAGGGTATCTGTTGGCCTGCGGCCAGGAATTGGCTGGAAATAGATCTAAAGTGGGAAAATATTCAAGCAAGGTCGGCAGAATTCAGCAGGATTTGGTGATCAGAATGAAAAACGGCGCGTTCAACGGCTCAATATAACCGTTGATTTTCGGGGAAAGGCCTTTTATTCTTCTTATACTCTATCGGGCTGATACCTCAGGAACTGTTCCCTTTTCAAAAAACCAGTAAAGGCGATTGAAAAGTATCCCATTTTAGCTTTTCCAATATCAACTCGCACGCATTGATCCCTTCAACTCTGCCGCCATAGTCAAAGATAAATATGAATAAACTGGATTCGATCATTCTACGTCTGGTTCGTCGTGCATCAGCCGCCGCGCCCCACGCCCTGCCATGAGCACAATGATACAGGGAAATAAAACAATGAAAGCCGCCGTTATTCGCAGGCCTGGCCCACCCGAGGTTCTGGCAGTTGAACACCTGCCGATTCCTGAACCGATCCACGGCTGGATTCTGATTCGCGTGAAAGCATTCGGTTTGAATCGCTCCGAACTTTTCACCCGCCTGGGTATGTCGCCCGACGTGAAATTTCCCCGGGTGCTCGGCATCGAAGCGGTTGGTATTGTAGAAGCAGCACCTGGTGGCGAGTTCGAACCGGGGCAAACCGTAGCCACCGCCATGGGCGGTATGGGGCGCCAGTATAATGGTGGCTACGCCGAGTATACCTGTGTTCCAGCCGACCAGGTACAAACCATCGACACGGTTCTGGATTGGCCGACGTGCGGCGCGTTGCCGGAGATGATCCAGACAGCGTGGGGTTCGCTCAACAATGCCTTGAACCTGCGCCCAGGTCAGAGTTTGCTGATTCGAGGCGGCACCACCTCAGTAGGCCTGGCAGCTGCCATGCTGGCCAGGCAACTGGGTTCGATCGTCGTCACTACCACCAGGAAAACCGAACGTGCGGCCATGCTGAAAAATCAGGGCGCGGATCATGTATTTATCGATGACGGCAACATCGCCGAAGATGTCCGTCAGTTTTTTCCCGAGGGAGTGGATAAAGTACTGGAACTTGTCGGCACCAGCACGTTACTCGATTCACTCCAGTGCACCGCAGACTCCGGTTCAGTATGTATGACCGGCATGGTCGGGAATGCCTGGGAGTTGAATCAGTTCAGTCCAATGGATGCCATACCCTCGACGGTCAATCTTACCACCTATTCGGGCGGCTCACGCGACTTCATTAATACGCCACTGCAGCAGGTGATAAACGACATTCAGGAAGGTCGCTTCAAACCCGCTATAGGCCGTGTCTTTAAATTGGATGACATCGCAGAAGCGCACCGCTGTATGGAAAATAATGCCGCAGGCGGAAAGATTGTGGTCCTTACTTGAGATAATAAATATCTGCCAATGAATGCGAATAAACGCCAATATTTTATGCTGATATGTCTGCGGCGCGAATACAACCATGAATATTTTCGCCTGTTGGCGTATATTCGCGTTCATTGGCGGATAGATAAGCTTTTGACTGGTAGAAAATATTTGTGGGGCTACCTCAGCTTTAAAACCATAATGACAGACTGAAGATGTTACATCCTGTCTTTAAGGGATATAAAAATCCTTGCGTAATCAATTGCTTGCATTTTTCACTATAAAATTTCCCGGGGCTATCTATGCCCTTATAAACTGCCCCTATTTTTCTGTCTGTCAATGAGTGTTGTATAGTACAGGGCAAAATTTCAGGGCAAAACTGCTCGGCGCACGAACCTGTTGGCGTGTAATGGTGCGGATGAAACAGCAGAACGTTGGCGCTGAATCAGACATTTCGGGTTTTTATTTTATGACATCGATAGTACCTGCGGGTACTGCACTCAAAACGAGGGAAAGAAACATGATTAAACCAATTGGTTCCGACGAATTACAGCCTCTTTTCGTATACGACACCAGCGAACACGAAAAGCTGAGCAAGGAAGCGGAAGATCTGCCTTCCGTCGTTATTAGCTCACAGGCGGCCGGCAATGCAGTTATGATGGGCGGCGGTTATTTCAATCCGCTTAAGGGTTTCATGAATGTGGCGGACGCCATGGGCGCCGCAGAAACCATGACCTTGAGTGACGGTTCTCACTTCCCGGTTCCGGTTCTGTGTCTGCTGGAAAACGTCGATGCTATCAAAGATGCCAAACGTATCGCGTTGCGTGATCCTAATGTAGAAGGTCACCCGGTACTGGCCGTGATGGATGTTGACGCCATCGAAGAAGTCAGCGATGAGCAGATGAAGGTGATGACGCAGAAGGTTTACCGCACCGAAGACATGGATCATGTCGGGGTCAAAACGTTCAATACACAAGGCCGCATGGCCGTATCCGGCCCGATTCAGGTGTTGAACTTCAGCTACTTCCAGACCGAATTCCCGGATACCTTCCGCACCGCCGTTGAAATCCGCAACGAAATCAAGGAACACGGCTGGAACAAGGTGGTGGCCTTCCAGACGCGTAACCCCATGCACCTGGCGCACGAAGAACTCTGCCACATGGCGATGGATCGTCTGGGTTGTGATGGCCTGGTGATTCACATGCTGCTGGGCAAACTCAAGAAGGGTGATATTCCGGCCCCCGTTCGTGACGCTGCGATTCGCAAGATGGTGGAACTGTATTTCAAACCCAACACCGTCATGATCACCGGCTACGGTTTTGACATGCTCTATGCCGGTCCGCGTGAAGCCGTGCTGCATGCCTACTTTCGCCAGAATATGGGCGCCACCCACTTCATCATCGGTCGTGACCACGCCGGTGTGGGTGACTACTATGGTGCCTTTGACGCTCAGGCTATTTTCAAGGAAGAAGTGCCACAAGGCATGATGGAGATCGAAATCTTCGAGGCGGATCACACGGCTTACTCCAAGAAACTGGACAAGGTTGTGATGATGCGTGAAGCGCCTGATCATACTAAAGAAGATTTTGTCCTGTTGTCTGGCACCAAGGTACGCGAAATGCTGGGTAATGGTATGGCTCCGCCGAAGGAATTTTCACGCCCTGAAGTGGCCCAGATCCTGATGGATTATTATCAAAGCCAGAAAGAATCTGCCTGAGTTTCCGGCTTATAACGCAAGCACGAACACCCCGGTTATCGGGGTGTTCGTGCTTGTCCTGGTCGTGTTTTTTATCGGCACCGGCATGATGGCGCGCACCGATTTTCCTGAACTACGGATTAAACAGGCACGGCTGCCGGGGTGGAATAAATGGCTATCCTGCTTTTCAAACTCAATGCCGTACCTGATGATGAAGCCTATGATATTCGCCTGTTATTGACGGATAACAACATAGATTATTATGAAACGTCGGCGGGCAACTGGGGTATTTCCCTGGCGGGGATCTGGTTGCGTGACCATCATCAGCTGGTACAGGCCAGAAGTCTGATCGATCACTATGAACAGACGCGTTACCAGCAGGCACGCGCAGAATATGATCAACTTCGGGCCAAGGGACAACACCGAACGCTGGCGAGGATGCTGAGGGAAAATCCGTTGCGCTTTCTGGCCTATCTTGCCGCCATTAGCCTGATCCTGTATTTCTCCATTAAACCCTTTCTGGCGCTTGGATTATGAGCCGGGATTTAACCCTGCAAGGTATCCGGTGTCCTCTGATAGTGTGCTCACTCGCGGAGAGCTGATGCGGATATCGTCATTAAAGTTTTGCTGAATAATCAATGCCAACGATATAATAACGCTGTTCACCTGCCGGAGTTCGAACCCGAATTTCATCATCCATTTTTTTCTTCATCATGGCCTGCGCCACAGGTGAATCAATACTGATCAGACCCTGTCCGGGATCGATCTCATCAGGACCCATGATGCGGTAACGGTGGTTTTCACCCCGCTCATCTTCCAGTGTCACCCAGGCGCCGAAAAATACCTGTTCGTGAGTCGTGGGGGGTTGGTCAACGATAGTGAGTTCGGGCAAACGTTTTTGCAAATAACGAATCCGGTAGTCGATTTCACGTAACTGTTTTTTGCGGTAGATATATTCAGCATTTTCAGAGCGATCACCTTCCGCGGCCGCCGCAGACAGCGCGGCGGTGACGCTTTTTCGCAACTGCCAGCGTTGCTTCAGTTCCGCCTGCAGGTGTTCAAAGCCACTGGCGCTGATGTAAGGGGATTTTTTAGGTGCAGGAGGGCGGTAACGTGCCATAGTATTATTTTATCTGAAAACCAGGATTATAGGGCATTTATGCGAATTGTCGTGACGGGTAGATCTGGCAGGCGAACGTCACCTGTTTTCTTCAGGTGTTTTGCCCAGGATATTTTTGCTAGTATCGTGCCTGTGAAGCCGGGGAAACTCTAATCCAGTCAGCCTGTCCTGAGGTTCCGGGTAGGCATAGGCGAATAAATCAGAGATTTCCTTTGCGTATTAATTTGTCATAATACACAGGCAGGAAGCGATGCCAGATAAAAAGAAATCCTCCGATCCGGGAAAATTGGACAGGATCATTGCCGATGCGCGCCGCGTGGCGGAAGAACGGGAAAAAGGTTATCGGGCGCAGGCGCTGAAACTCTACCCCTGGATCTGCGGTCGTTGCAGTCGGGAGTTTACGCGCAAGAATCTGCACGAGCTGACGGTGCATCACCGGGATCATAATCATGACAACAACCCCGCTGATGGCAGTAACTGGGAACTGCTGTGTCTGTATTGCCACGACAATGAACATTCTCGCTATCTGGATGCGGGTAGCACTCTAAGCGGAGACAGTAAGACGGCAAATGCGATCCAAAATCCCTTCGCGGCACTGAAGTCCATGATGGACAAAAAAGACAATTGATTAACTGAGTGATATTCTAGGAGCCTGTCGGACTTAGGGGGATATTTGAGCCGCTCTCCCGCTTCCGCAGCCAATTCATCCTAAGTCCGACAGGCTTCTAGTCCCCTCTTTGTTATCGTCTGCGCGGGTGATGGCAGGAATTCAGGATGAGGTTCCAGGATGTATCGAAAGTTTTTTCAGCTGGATGATTATCCCTTTCGCCTGACGGCGGATAGCCGTTATTTTTTTATGGGCGAGAGTCACGCCCGCGCCATTGCCTATCTGAACTATCTACTGCATACGGGGGATGGGATTGGCGTTATGACCGGTGAGGCCGGTGTCGGCAAGTCGGTGGTGCTGGAGCAGGTACTGGCTGAATGCAAGGCCGATGTCGTGGTGGCGCGCGTCAGGCAATCACAACTCACGAGCAACGAGTTTTTTCTTGCGCTGTGCCGGCAGTTTGATTTGCAGCCGAAGGACTACCACAAGGCAACCCTGATTGATACGCTGTATCGGTTTGTCAACCAACAGCATTTTGCTGGCAGGCGAGTGTTGCTGGTCATTGACGAAGCCCACTTGTTGCAACATCAGGTGCTGGAAGAAATTCGTATGCTGGCCAGCCTGGAGAAATTCGGGCGCAAGTTGATCAATGTGATCCTGACTGGTGCTCCGGAACTGGAACAGTTACTGAATGCCCAGCGCAAAGATGCCCTGTCGCAACAGGTTCGCCTGAGTTGCCGCCTGGAACCGCTGAATGAGAAGGAACTGGATCACTATCTTGAATACCGTATGTGGATTGCCGGTGGCGAGCATACGGTATTATTTCCCGAAGATACTCTGCCGCTGATCATGCGCTACACGGGCGGTATTCCCCGCCTGATCAACGTCCTTTGCGATATGGTGCTGGTGGCCGCTTTTATGCGCAATACCCGATATATTGATAGTGATTGCATCCGTGCGGCGGTGAAGAAACTGGACTGGCAAGCCTATGAAAAACGACTGGCTATCCCGGTAGGGCGACCTCAGCCCGCACAACTGATGAGCGGGATGGTGCCCCGCATTGTGGTCATGCGCAATGAGCGGGTGGTTGCCGAGTACCGGCTGGAAAAGGATCGGGTACTGATTGGCCGCCACTCGGAGCAGGACATCATGTTATGCGGAGCCTGGGCCAGCCGTTATCACGCTCAGATCATCCATCTCAATGGGAACTATTATCTTCAGGATCTTAATAGCAAAAACGGCACCTACGTGGGCAGCGAGCTGGTGAGCTGGTATCCGCTGGCGGATGGTGATCGCTTCCAGATTGCCGGGTTTGTACTGGAATACCGGACGCACAAAATAATACAGAAGACTGAACCATTAGTCGGGGTGTCGGACTCCAGCGAGTTGATCGTTTAATTTAATCTCTTTCAGGGCGTAATTCCCCACTGCTTGCAGCGAAAAACAGTAGGATGGGTAGAGCGAAGCGAAACCCATCAGCAC
>CAZQVV010000130.1:0-7157 GCA_964596835.1 uncultured Thiohalophilus sp.
CGGACTACTGGCACCATTCGGCAACTGCCGCGCCTCTGCGCGGCAGCACTACAAAGACTTCGTGAGACAGGGAATTAACGCTGGGAGTATCTGGAACGAACTACGTCAACAGATATATCTCGGAGACGAACGCTTTGTTAAGCGAATGCTGCGAAAGGCTAGAAAGATCGGAATACAAGGCGATGAGCAGAGTATCCCGCAAGCCCAGCGGCAGGTGCCGGCAGTCTCGCTTGATCAGATCGCAGATAAGTATCGCGCTCGCAATGATGCAATCATAGCCGCGTACGCAACCGGAGCATACAGCTATCGTGAGATTGCCGAACACTTTGGGTTGCATCTGGCGACCATCGGCAGAATTGTTCGCGGTCGGATGCAACAATGCAAGAACTGACCCCACTGCGCACAGACCCCACTACGCACGTACTCATCCGCATAAAAACAAGCCGAACGATTATGACCCCGTTGAATGATGCGCTAGGGAATACCCGGCAAAGATAGACGTGCGCGTCTTGGCATGGTGAACCTCCTTGTTCATCTTCAGCCTATGTTAACCCGGCAAAGGTCCCTTGGTGGGGTCCATCACACCTTGTCCATAAGCGCGTAGGGCACTCCGATACCCCCCTCGCGTGGCGAAAAATTCGGTCGCGTGGAAATCCAGACTAGGAATTCTGCTGCCAGCGCACGCTGGCACCCAATAAACCGACCATGCCGAGAACCATAAGGGCCAAGGTGCCCGGTTCCGGCACAGTCAGATTCATCCTGGCAGAATGACCATTCGTTAATGTCAGGCTGACGCCGTCAAGGTAGCTCTTCACCGGCTTGCAACCAGTGTTGCAGGAGGCGATGATATCCATAAACAAGATCTTCTCGTTTCCGTAAAGGCTGCCGAGGAGCGATAAAGTATCGTCTACGCCGGGAGTTGGCGTGGTCCAAGGGTGGTTGTTTATTTTGTCAGTAATCCTGTTGACCCCTAGCGTTGCGGTGTTCGACTGAGTCCAGTTGGTGGCCGGATTGTTCGGACGATCGAACATGAAGCGCTTGCCATACCAGTGGGTTGCATCTCCCTCTGTGTAGATCTTGAGTTGCCAGTCGGAGAAGTCTGAATTTCCTGCCTCGGTGTTTTTTGTCCAGTAGGATACCGAAGCCAGATCGCCCATCGTAACCGCGGGCATACCGAAGATGGCTTTCGGTGACATACGGAAAGCCGTATATGCTTCGCTAGGGTTGGACCAGTAAGAGCTACTCCCGTAACCCGTTGGCCCCGGTTGATTAAGCGCCGTTGGCCGCGGCTTGTCCGCGTCGAAGCCAAAGGGCACACCTCCTTGGCCATTGGCAAAGGTCGGGCCGTCCGCCAAGGCAGCCGAGGGGACATTGAAATTAAGTAGTGTTGCCGAGGCGTTTGTCCCTGACAGCAGCCCTAGAGCAAAAATGGCGCTGACCAGCAATTTTGAATATTTCATCTTGACCCTCCCATGGACTCGGCAAGTGCCGAGAGTATTACTCGCATTGACCTTCAGGTTGAAGCTGGCATCCGAGGAGCCGGATTAATCGCCTCGCAAATCACACAAGCAAATAATGGGCCGCATCATGATCACCTTTTATATTACAATGGGTTACGAATCCATTCTCGTTCTAGGGCAGCTTCGGGCGAGACTGGGTGTTAAAAACTCTGACGGCAAGGCTGGTCGATTCCACTTCGAAACCCCTTTCGCGGGTAGAATGACCTCCTCAAGAAGCGAAAAACTCTCGTTGATACATGATGATACGGGAGTTTTGGTACACTTTTTCCTATCTGTAAAAAACCCTGACGACAAGGCTGGTCGATTCCACTTCGAAACCCCTTTCGCGGGTAGAATGACCTCCTCAAGAAGCGAAAAACTCTCGTTGATACATGGTGATACGGGAGTTTTGGTACACTTTTTCCTATCTGTAAAAAATCCTGACGACAAGGCTGGTCGATTCCACTTCCTCGGCAGTTTGCGACCATTAACGTAAGCCCCCCGGGAAAAGGCCTGTAGCCCGCCAACTGGGTGTCCGTCAAAGGTAATCCCTGGATGTGCCGGCATAGGAGATTGTGGTCGACCTGGAGGCCGCGCTGGAGTAGTTCCAGCAAATCGCGGAAGATCTGAGTACGGAAGAGGCGTGACGTAGAGCTGACATGTCGTCGCGATGACCGTCGTGGTACCTGGGGATTTCTAAACTGGGGGAATCCGGCAGCCGGATATTCTAATTTGACATATAGAGGATCACTATATCTACCCTGTAACCGGGTAGTGTCAAGTGGCACACAACCGCGATGTATGCTGACATTGCTGAGCGGGCCTCCCGGATCGTATGTGAGCCCGGAAAGGGGAACGTTTGAATGGGTTCCATCCGCCGGTCAGGAGGGTCGCATTATATTTTAAGGTTCAAACTTCATAATTGGCTTCTGACAGGCACCGTCCTGCTGTTCGTCGCCGAGGGCGCAGCCTGGATCGGCATTAAAGACCGATCAACGCGCGGTTGTCATAAAGCATTTTCTCAAAATGCGGTATGATCCACTTTTTTTCCACAGAATAACGGTAGAAACTATCGCCTGGGTGCAGGTCATAACATTATGAAATCAATCAATTTTGTAGCTGCATCGCCGTTCAACTGCGGATTCCGGGTTGAATAAAAATAAACCGGAAAAAAGAGTGAAAGACACCATCTTGCCTGAATTACGGCTGAAGAAAGATGAAGAGCGGCGCTTGCGCGCCGGTCATCTCTGGGTTTACAGCAACGAGGTGGATACAGCCGCGACCCCCCTGAAATCCTTGCAGGCGGGTCAGCAGGTAAAAGTCTGCGATCAGCGAGGCAATACCCTGGGCTTTGCCTGCGTCAACCCCAATACCCTGATTTGCGCGCGTCTGTACAGCTTTGGCCGTCACCCGCAACTTGATGCCGGGTTGATAAGATCTCGTTTGGCGATGGCTCTGGCATGGCGTGCGGAGTATTTCGCCGCGCCCTGCTATCGCTGGGTGTATGGTGAAGGCGATGGTTTGCCGGGACTGGTGGTGGATCGTTATTTTGATGTGCTGGTTGTGCAGATTACCAGTGCCGGGATGGAACTGCTGAAAGATAGTATACTGGAGGCGTTAACCGGACTGGTGAAAGCCCGCGTGGTGCTGTTGAAAAATGATACCCCGGCGCGGAAACTGGAGGGGTTGGCCAGTTACACTGAAACGGTCGTCGGCACTTTGCCGGATAGTATCGACGTGGTTGAGAACCAGATGCGTTTTGAAGTTCCGCTGGCAGGAAGTCAAAAAACCGGCTGGTATTATGATCACCGGCTCAACCGGCAACGCCTGTCCACGTATGCAAAGGGCAAACGTATTCTCGATGTCTTCAGCTACGTGGGTGCCTGGGGTATTCAGGCACTGGGTGCGGGGGCGCAAAGCCTGCTTTGCGTGGATGCCTCTAAAACCTTTCTGGGTGTTGCGTTGCAAAATGCGCAACAAAACGGCCATGCTGATGCTGTCGAAACGCGAGCGGGTGATGCCTTCGAGGTGCTGAAACAGTTGCAGACGGAGAACCACCGTTTTGATATGGTTATCCTGGATCCGCCGGCGTTCATAAAACGGCGCAAGGATATGCGGGAAGGCAGCCAGGCCTACCAGCGCATCAACCGTCTGGCGATGAAGTTGCTGGAACCTGGGGGACTGCTGGTGTCGGCATCCTGCTCCTATCACCTGTCTGCGGGGCAACTGGAAAGCGAGATTCGCAAGGCCGCCATGAAGGATCGCCAGCCCTTGCAGATCATCGAGCAGGGACATCAGGGTCCGGATCACCCCATACACCCAGCGATGCCGGAAACCGACTATCTAAAAACTTTTTTCTGTCGGCTGTTGCCGGGATACTGATTTCGTTTGCGAATGAACACCAATATTTCTCTTTGTACTTTTTGTGCTGTTTGCGGAATATTTATGCGATAGGGTGGTGATATGAATGCAGATGGTTGCTGGTGCTCTGGCAGCTTTCCCTGGGTTTCGCTTCCCTCTACCCAGGCTACGCCGGTTTTATCTGCGCTTAAATGGCAGGCTGTCTATAGCGATACCTTTTAAGGAGTAACAATGGTAGTTGATTTTAATCCGGTTGCGGTTTCATTTCTGGGCCTGAAAGTCCACTGGTACGGGCTGATGTATTTGCTCGCTTTTCTATCGGCCTGGAAACTGGGACGCGTTCGCGCGGCGAAGCCGGGTTCGGACTGGACGGCTGAGCAGATGGATGATTTACTGTTTTATGCCGGGCTGGGAGTGATCCTCGGCGGGCGCATCGGCTATGTTCTGTTTTATAATTTTCCCGCCTTTGTCGAGAGTCCGCTGCTGCTGTTCAAGATCTGGCAGGGGGGCATGTCTTTTCACGGCGGTTTTCTTGGGGTAATGGTGGCCTCCTGGTTTTTCGCCCGCAAATATCACAAGATCTATTTTTCCGTAGTGGATTTTGCCGCGCCGCTGGTCCCCCTGGGTCTGGGCGCCGGGCGCATTGGCAACTTTATCAACGGTGAGCTCTGGGGCAAGCCCACGGATTTGCCCTGGGGGATGATCTTTCCTGCTGCCGGGAATATTCCCCGTCATCCCTCGCAGCTGTATGAGGCCTTTTTCGAAGGGTTGGTGCTGTTTATCATCCTCTGGTGGTTTTCTTCACGACCGCGTCCGTTGATGGCGGTGTCGGGTGTCTTTGCTCTGTGCTACGGTGTTTTCCGGTTTACCGTCGAGTTTGTGCGCCTGCCGGATATCCAGCTTGGTTATCTGGCCTGGGGTTGGCTGACTATGGGACAGATCCTGTCCGTGCCGCTGATTCTGACCGGTATTATTTTGCTGATATTGGCCTACCGGAAACGGGCAGACTCTCAGAGTTAAAAAGGCTTCCAGGCCTGTGGTCGGACAGCTATATTGGACAATAGCGGATAGTGGCCGCCGGAACATGACGAGTAACATTCCCAGAAACCCTGCCTGCAGGAAATTTGAGTGAAGCAATACCTGGATCTGATGCGCCATGTCCAGGAAGACGGCGTGATAAAAGAAGATCGTACCGGCACCGGCACGATCAGTGTTTTCGGCTACCAGATGCGGTTTAATCTTGCTGCCGGTTTCCCCCTGGTGACCACCAAAAAACTACATCTGCGTTCCATAATTCACGAATTGCTGTGGTTTCTTAAGGGCGATACCAATATAAAATATCTACAGGATAACGGTGTCGCGATCTGGGATGAGTGGGCCGATGAAAAAGGCGAACTGGGGCCGGTTTATGGCTCACAGTGGCGTTCATGGCCAACCGCCGATGGTCGTCATATCGATCAAATAAGCCAGCTTATTGAACAGATAAAAAACAACCCGGACTCTCGCCGCCTTATTGTCAGCGCCTGGAACGTGGCTGAGATTGAAAACATGGCACTGCCGCCCTGCCATGCTTTTTTCCAGTTCTACGTTGCCGAAGGCAGACTGTCCTGTCAGCTTTACCAGCGTAGTGCGGATGTATTTCTGGGCGTCCCCTTCAATATTGCCTCCTATGCTTTGCTGACCATGATGGTGGCCCAGGTCTGTGGGCTTGAAGTCGGTGACTTCGTACATACCCTGGGCGATGCGCATTTGTACTCCAACCACTTGCAACAGGCCGATGAGCAGCTGTCACGCACCCCCCATGCGCTGCCGCAAATGAAAATCAACCCCGATGTAAAAGATATATTTGACTTCACGTTTGACGATTTCGAATTACAGAATTACGAATTCCATCCGCATATCAAAGCGCCGGTAGCGATTTAGATAAACATTCCAAAAGGATCTCCCAGGATTATAAACGGTGCAGCGCCAGGTTAGGCGCACAGGTAAATTCTTTTCAAATATACCCCAGACTATAATGTGCGCCGTAACCCACGCAAGGCATGATTTGTAGTCGTTCAGATTTGATCCGACAGACGGCACCCGACCCGCAACGATCGACATGAAGCGGAAGTTCAGTGTATTCAAAATTAGAGATTGCTAAATGATCGGAACCGACCCAAAGGCGACCTACCAGGATTCTGGGGGGCACGCTGGAACTAGCCTGGCGGCAGTTCGCACCTTCATGGCTATTTAAGTGTAAATTCCTCTATTCCAGACCTTATCTTAATCCAGTGGCTGAAATCACGACATACAGAGAACTATTAATTTTCAACAACTTATCATTAATTTATGCGCTCAACTGATTAGTCTCAGGTTTAATATCCTGCATATTGACAATCAGGGTACTTAGTACCATACTTCCTGCAAGGGAGAGCATGAGAATATTCAAAAATAAAGCCTTCAACAAATGGTGCAAAGGCGAATGCTTGAGTGATCAAGACCTGTTTGATGCTGCTCAGGAAGTGGCTGAGGGTAAAGTTGAGGCATCTTTGGGCCAGAAGGTTTTTAAGAAGCGAATCGCATTAGAAGGCAGAGGTAAGAGCGGTGATTTTCGAACTATCGTTGCTTTTCAACAGGGCAATCACCTTTTTTATATATTTGGCTTTGCTAAAAATGCACGAGCTACAGTCAAAAACAAAGAGCTGAAAGAGTTACAGTATTTAGCAAAAGTATATTTTTCACTGACAGATCAGCAATTAGATGAGGCAGTAAAAGCCAATAAATTATTTGAGGTAAAAGATAATGAACGGTAAAAGTATTTCAGAAGTTGTCCATGAATCTATAAGTGATTTACATGAAATAGGCCTGGTCGATGAGATGACGATGCGCAAATTTGATGCGCAGTGTTTGCCAGAAGTAAAGCAGTATACAGCGGCACAAATAAAGGCTATTCGGCAAGCAAATAAACTAAGTCAAGCTGTGTTTGCTCAATATTTAAATACAAGTGTGGAAACAGTTAAAAAATGGGAAGCAAGAGGTGCTGCATCTAAACGCCCTAATGGTGCAGCGTTAAAATTATTAAGTATTGTTGATCAATACGGCCTATCAGTTCTCGATGGTACATTTGCCATACTGGTTGATAATGATAAACCAGTTACAAAAAAAGAAAGCTACTCCTAAAGCTAAACTATGTAAGCACAAAAAACGCTCTTTCTCAATTAACAGAAAACAACCTTAATTATTCATGGCGATAGGCTAAAATCGACCCAAAGGCGACCTACAGGGATTCTGGGTGTCATGCTGGAATGTGCCATG
>CAZQVV010000131.1:0-7112 GCA_964596835.1 uncultured Thiohalophilus sp.
AGGGCTTTTTATGGTATACTCTTAACTGTAATTTAATTAATTTAAGGTAGGTGTTATTGCGTCATCTAAAAAATCATTTTGGGGTAGTATAATAGATTGAAATCAAAATTAGGACACTGAAATATGAACATAAGGTGGCTCAAAATTAATGGCCAAAAATGGTATATTTCTATTGGCCGTTGACAGTCAAGCGCTTGCCATTGCAATAGATGTAAATCTTGTCGTCATCAACAGACAACCCCACCCTGTCGCCGACTCTTCCTGAAAACCTGTTTTGTTTTTTGGCCCGAACGATCTCACCGTTGGACAGCTTTGTAGTGATGATTGTTTCAGTCCCAAGATTGTCAATTTTTACCACCTTCGCCACGCAAAAATTTGCAGCATCAGGTAAAGTTAATTCAACGAATTCGGGCCGGAAACCGATATATATTTCAGCATCGCTGCCACAGGAAAGGTCATAGCGGGTGAACGCTGTATTCGGGCAGACCAGATAGTTGTCGTGAAACAGGGCACGCAACTGGTTCATTGGAGGCGAGCCAATGAAATATCCGACAAAAAGGTTGTCAGGCTTTTCAAAAAGAGCACGAGGTGTAGCGCGTTGCATGACCTCGCCGTCATTCATCACAATCACCTGTTCCGCAAATGTCATGGCCTCTGTCTGATCATGGGTAACAAAAAGCATCGTGGTGCCGAATTCGCGATTGATTTGTTTGAGCTTGCTTCGGACATCGGATTTTACTTGCGGATCCATGACCGTCATTGGCTCATCCAACAAAATTGCGCTGACGTTATTACGCACCAGTCCGCGCCCCATAGAAACCAGCTGCTTCTGGGCTGCTGTTAGTCTTTTTGTATGATAGGCAAGCAGATCGGAGATGCCCAGCAATTCGGCAACTTCATTAACCCTAGTCTTGATTGTGTCGGTTGAGAATTTTTTACATACCAGCGGAAACGCCAAATTTTGAGCTACGGTCATAGTGGTGTAAGTTACCGGAAACTGAAAAACCTGAGCAATACTGCGTTCGGCTGTTTTCTTATCGGTAACATCAATGCCATCAAAGATCAAACGTCCTTTGCTGGGGTGTAGCAGACCCGAGATGATGTTCAACAATGTGGTTTTGCCACAGCCTGATGGACCAAGCAAGGCGTAAGTTTTTCCATCTTCTAAAACGAGGTTTAAGCGTTTTAGGGCATAGATAGGCTCGTATCCAGTTGCGTGATCTATCATGGGATTATATGAATGAGCAATGTCAACAATTTCTATGCGCGCCATTACGTTAACTTTTCCGAATTTTTAGGGGACAGAAGTAAATTCCCTGCGATGTCGAAGAAAAATAAATCCCGGGCTACAAACCCCACGTTAATTTCTTCATCCGGCTCAAATCCAACAACGCCCTTCAATAGCATTATCATGTTTCCAAATGGCAATCTCAGATGAACGACTGTTTCAGAGCCGGTGATCTCAGACAAAGCAACTTGCGCATGAAATTTTCCGCCAAGATGAACTTTTTCGGCCCGCACACCAAGCAAATATTGTCCGTCTCCTGGCAATGCCAAGCCTGCGCCGTCAATTGAAATTCCGCCGACCAACTCAATTTGTTTTTCAGCCATATGGGCTGGAAATATGCTGATTGGTGGATCGCCAATCAGTTTTGCAACCGTTATATTTTTAGGGGTATTGAACAGAGCATCGGGTTGCCCCGAGTCTACGATACGACCCTCGTGCATGATTAGAATCTCATCGCCCAACTGCATGGCTTCGCGAGGTTCGGTGGTAGCATAAAGAATAACGCTTTGATGATTGCTTTCTAAAATCTGCGGAAACTGTTCCCTCAGTTGTTCACGCAGCTTGTAATCAAGATTCACCAGCGGTTCGTCCATCATAAGAATTTTGGTCTCTTTTACCAGGGAGCGCGCTAGCGCTACGCGCTGTTGCTGTCCACCGGAAAGTTCAGCCGGCTTGCGTTTTTCCATTCTTTCCATTCCCAACAGCGTCAGAACGTTGTGAGCTTTTGCGTTGGCTGTTCTACGTGTCATGCCTTTTCGCAACAACGGAAAAGCTACGTTATTTAGCACATTCAGATGTGGGTAATTGATAAACTGCTGATAAACCATGGCCATATCTCGTTTCCAAATTGGGATCTTTGTAATATCTCTGCTGTCAAGGAAAATCTTACCTTCGTCCAGCGGCAGCAACCCAATCAATGCTCGTAACAACGACGTTTTTCCTGAGCCTGTACGTCCTAGAATTGTGTAAAGCTTACCCGATTCGAAATTGTAACTGATCGACTCAAGATAGGTCTCACCGTCTTGTGCTTTATTGATATTTTCTAGTCTGAGCATATATCAGTTACCTAATCGCCCCCGCAAGTCCACCCCGAGATAAGAGCGATTCCACAAGAACTGCAATCAATACCAGAGGGGCGACGGAAATCAGCGCAAATGCCGATAGACTCCACCAAGGTGTGACGGAAGACTCGAGAGCCACGATTGCGACTGGCAATAATTGTACTTTACTGAATGTTAGAGTAAACGCAAGGAAAAAACCGTTCCAGCCAAAGATTAGGCAGAACATGCCTGCAACGACGAGACCTGGAATTGCATTGGGCAGGATAACTCGGAAAAAAGCCCCGATCGGTCGGCATCCGTCAATCATAGCCATTTCGTCGAGTTCCCTTGGTATATTGTCGAAAAAGCCGACCATCAACCAAACTGCAATGGGAAGTAGTAACACAATATAGACAATGATCAATCCATAAACGGTATCAAGAAGGCCAAGTGCTTTTATCAACATAAAAAAGGGCAAGACAAGGACGGCTGGCGGCAGGATACGTTGTGAGATGAAGAAGAAAGTTATGTCTGAATTTTTCAAAAACCCCAGTCGATACTGAAATCGCGTCAGACCATAAGATGCCAGTGTTCCCAGTATCAAGCTAATCAGACTGGCTGAAACCGTAACTATTATGCTGTTGATATAAGGGCCAATAATATTAACCCCTGAGCCACTACTGGTAAACAATGACGTCCAACCCTGTATGGAAGGTTTAAACTGAAGCCACGGAATATATGTGGCGCCGCTTGCAATTGCATTTACATCCTTAAATGACGTGGATAAAGCCCACAAAAAGGGAAAGACTACAAAAGATGTCCAAAACATAAGCATCAAGTATTTTATAACTCGATAAAGTTTGATCATTATTTCTCCATTATGCCGTGTATGCCGCGGATGCTTTCACCATGGCTTTGTAGATGATTGTCAAGCTGATAATCATGATAACAAGGTAGACCACCCCCAACGACCCTGCATATCCAATCTGAAATTCTCTCAGTCCTTTGATATAAAGGTAATAGCTCGTAGTCTCTGTAGCTGTGCCAGGTCCGCCTGAGGTCATCACGTAGACCGTTGCCATAATTTTCGAGGCCTCGATCAAACGAATGATAATTGCGCTAATTGTGATTGGAACTAGCAACGGAAACGTGACCTGAAAAAATGTCCGTATCGGCCCTGCTCCATCAATTTCGGCTGCCAGATACGGCTCTCTCGGCAACGAGACCAACCCGGCTAGCAGCAACAAAAACATAAACGGTGTCCATTGCCAAATCTGAACGATCAGCAGGCTAAGAAGAGCCGTTGACCCGTTCGTCAGCCATGGGATTCCGTGCAACCCTATGGCACGGAGAATATTGTTAGCTGGCCCAAGACTTTGGTTAAAAATAGTGCGCCAGATAACTGCCATCACCGCTGGTGTTACCATCATAGGCACCAAAAATAAAATCCGGAAGAAGCGTCTGAATCGGATATTTCGCCATACGGCAAGCGCCAGTAAAAATCCAATTACATACTCCACAAGAACTGACGATACGACAAGTGCACTAAGGCGTACGAGACTTGACCAGAACCGTATATCATTAAATACGTTTATGTAATTTTTCCAACCTATATAATTCAAAGCAGGCTGAGAAACACTCCAACTTGAAAAACTGACACGGATGATAAAGAAAAGAGGAAAGGCAACAATGGCGATAAGAACTATAACTCCGGGCAATAGAAAAAAATACTTGTCCTTATACATCGGAATGTCTATTTTGGTTGTCCAAACTAAAATTTTGGGGAGGGAGCAGAAGTTTCTCCCCCCAAGGTTACTATCACTTTACATTGTCTTCTAAAGCTACAACCTTTGCGTAGGCTGAGCGAACCCGGTTCTTGCCTATCTGATTCACAATTTTAGTCCACTGCTTGGCAACATCGTTCAGAGCTTCCTGCGCTGTTTTCTGTCCGGCCAGAGCTTCGGATACCCCTGTAGCCAAACTTGACATAAACCGGTTCACGCCTGGAACACGCAGATCGAAGACCCGATTCTTGCTCCTGTCCATTGACAGAAGAGTATTTACGTACTCTTTCGAGATCTTTTTACTCCAGCCCATCTTGTCGTGCCAAAGATGCCAATTAAAACCTGACTTGCGATGCGGGTTTATGCCATACCTGCCGACTTGCAGATCATGGAGTGTGTTGGCCCTGTTACTAAAGAAACAAAGGAAATCAAACGCCATTTTTTTGACTTTTGATAATTTCGAAACGCCTGCTGTCCAACCCCATGTTATGTAAGGCGCCCTGTTTGGCTTGGCGAAATAGTCCCATTTTCCAGTATCTCGATTCCATGCATAATGAGAGCCTGGGTCTAGCGCGACTCCAACCTTGTTGCGAATCCGGCTGCCTTTTTGCATAGCCTGAATAAACGGATCGTCCCAAGTGTATTCCATCGCCGTCTGGCCACCACCAAATGAGTAGATCGCATCGCTAAGACCAAAATTCATGCCGCCGGGCGGGAACCCGTTTTCCCCTGCTATAAACGATTTAAGCCCACGCACCCACCCGGGCGTATTGATCAGAGGTTTCATTGTCTTGAGATCGAAAAAGAATCCCCCCTTGACATTCGGGTCTTTGGCAAATGGAGCAGCCCGGTCAATAAACGCTGAAAACAGCAGGTCGTCGCGTTTGGTAATTTCTGCCGACCCATAATTTAGCTTTCCATCACCATCCCAGTCCCAGCCAGAGAAAAACTTCGAAATACGATTATACGCGGTCCATGTCTGCGGAACACGAAGTACTTTTCCCGTAGCTGCCTTGTATTTTGCCCGTATTTTCGGATTCGCAAAGATTGTTGAACGGTATTTCAGGTAGTTCCGATCGCCATCCACCGTGTACTGAAGCATCTGATTCCCCCACGAGGCCACAGACTTATAGGTAGCCGTTACATCCTTCATTCCGGTTGATTGCTGATAAAACTTTGGCACTGGAGCCAAATAGGAATGCAAGTCTCCGATCCAGAGAGAGCCGTAAAACATAACGTCGTAGGCATCCTCGCCTGTTTCTAATGGAATCATAATCTTCTGATACAAATCCCCGAACGGCACATAAACAACGTTGACTTTTGCCCCCGTCAGTTCGGCAAATTGTTTTGCGTGTAGCCTAGTGGGTTCACCCATAACCGGGATCGCGTTGGTAATGATGTTGAGAGTTTTTCCTCTATAGTCCTTGGCGTCAGTTGCTGCATAACTGCAGGTACCTGGAAGATCTTTGGCTATGCCAAATTTGCTATAGTCTTTTGCCGCGGCTATCTGAGTTGCAAGTACCAGAAAACTCACTATAAGCAACACTGCAAGCAGTGCTGTCGTTGCCTCGTTCATTTTTCTTCTCATTCCTCTACCTCCTTATATTAAGTGTGCGTTTATTTACGGGATAAGGACAGCGCGTCCTCTGATCTTACCGTCTCGCAGGTCACGCAATGCCTGATTGGCGTCTGCCAGGGGGTATTCATTAGTTGCCAGTTTTACCAATCCTTTCTTGGCCAGTTCCATAAGCTCAGTCAAGTCGGCCCATGTACCAACCAAATTTCCGATGATGTTGCGCTCTGTACTAATCATATCAATCGCCGGAATGCGAATCTCCTCGCCATATCCTACTATATAGTAGCTACCCATCGGGCGGGTCATATTAAGACCCTTTTTGGTCGTTCCGTGCTCGCCAACAAAGTCGAGCACGGCTTCAGCTCCTTTTCCGTCGGTGAGGTCTAAAACTGCTTCCACTTCGTTTCCGTCGGCCTTGATCAGATAATTTACCCCATATTCTTTTGCCAATTTAAGCGCAATATTGGACGTATCAACAACTATAATGTCGGCAGCCGACATGGCGTGCAGAACCTGAACAGCAATGTGACCAAGTCCTCCTACGCCAATGATAACGCATTTTTGTCCAGGCAATAAGTGGCGCGATGCTTTTTTGGCAGCGTGATAGGCAGTCAGTCCGGCATCAGCATGCGCAGCCATATCCTTTGGTTCCAGATCTTTGGGTAGCACAACAATATTGCGCATAGAAGTGGAAAGATATTCGGCATAGCCGCCGTTACTGTCGAGGCCGGGAAACGTCCCGTCGCCATGCATGTCGTAGCCACGGCGGCAGGCCAAGCATGTGCCATTCGAAATTTTCGGGTGCACAATAACGGCATCGCCCATTTTGAGTCCTTCAACTTCAGGACCCAACTCTTCAATCCAACCTGCATTCTCATGCCCCATGATCAAAGGCAAGAGCGCATTTCCGGTCGGATCCGTAATGGGCATCCAGACGCCTTCAATGATGTGCAAATCAGTACGACAGACTCCGGCACCGCCGATACGAACAATGACATCGGTGGATTTATCGATTTTGGGATCTGGCACATCCATCAGATCCAGCCATGAAGTGGCCGACATCGTCTTATCATATTTTTTTAACACCTGTGCTTTCATTCCATATTCCTCCTTTAAATTTCCTGACAGCGTGTAACCTTTTCCCCCTTTCCAAGGCACGACCGTTGCATAGTTTAACTATGCAAACACCAATGATATAGACAAAAGACACCACAAGAAGATATATTTTTAATACTTCTACTTAATATCTAACAAATTGTATTGCATCGCGTATCCAATGTCAATGACGAACTACAAGTTAAGTTTTTTCAGATATACTGTTTAAAAATTTATCAAAATGAATCCATTCCAAAAAGTTTCATAACACTATAATACTCCAAGAAATTCATGCAGCAAAAATAGCATTTTATGTGTACGAATCTGTG
>CAZQVV010000132.1:0-7041 GCA_964596835.1 uncultured Thiohalophilus sp.
TCGACGATATGGCTAACCAGTTGAATTTGTTCGATAAAACGTTGGGACACTAGTGGATGAACACATGTTTTTTTACAATTTGTTCAAAAAATTTTATGGCTTATGCCAGAACGCTTTATTTTTCTCTGAAGGCGCACTATCCCGATTTGTCTTTTTATGTGGCGCTGTGCGATACCTGTCATGGTTTGGATGAGCAGCCATTTGAAATTGTTGCAATATCAGAACTGGGCATTCCTGGCCTGGAAGATATGGTGAACAGATACAGCATTACAGAGTTGAATACCGCAATAAAGCCTTTTGTATTTGAATATCTTTTTAATGAAAGGGATCGTCAGGCAGTTATCTACCTTGACCCTGATATATTGGTGGTCAGTCGTTTGATTGAGCTTGAAGATGCTCTTGAGAGCGGTGCACAAGCAGTTTTGACCCCGCATATTTTGCAACCAGCTGAAAATGTAGAAGTGCATGATCAAAAAATGCTCCAGTTTGGGATATATAACCTGGGTTTTATTGCATTATGCAACACGCCTGATGTTCGGAGAATTGTCGCATGGTGGGGCAGGCGTTTAGAGCAGCAGTGTATTATCCGGTTGGAAGAAGGCTTGTTTGTTGATCAGAAGTGGGCGGATTTATTGCCCGCATTTATTGATGCATTACATGTGTTGCGGCATCCCGGCTATAATGTGGCTTATTGGAATCTTTCTCAAAGAAAAGTATGCATGGAGAATGATCAATGGCTTGTGAATGGGAAACCATTGAGATTTGTTCATTTTAGTGGCAACAAACTGGATAATCCCGATATTTTTTCACGGCATTCATCTGAAATCACCGTAGGGAATATTGGTGATTTGAAAATTCTGTTAGAGCAGTATTGCCAACTTGTTTATAGCCATGGCCATAAACACTATTCAAAAATGGCATATAATTTTAATTGGAATGGTGAGACCGGAGTCAACTTGCATACCCCAAAGCCTGAAAACCCTCATCAGGATAACGCTTCCGAGGAAAGAAGAATCGAACAACATCAGCCAGTTACGAAATCGCCAAAGCTGAGAAGAATCAAAGCGGCACGCCATACGATTATGGCATACCGCAGCGCCTCTGGCGGATGGAAAATGTTATTGAAACGAATCATGTTAACAGTGCGTAAGGATGGTTTTTTTATTGCGGTTCGGAAGGTTTTTGGTGTTTATTCGAGGCATTACGCAACCTCGGATGTTGCGGTGAGGAACGATCCTGCTGCAACTCATTTATTGCAAGACACCAAAAATATTTTATTTATCGATTGGTCAACACCCAAACCGGACCATGACGCGGGTTCAGTGACGGCATATTATTTGCTAAAGATTATAACGGATATTGGCTTTAAGGTCACATTTGTGCCGAGTGATCTCAAGCGACAAGGGAAATACACTGAAGCAATAGAGCAATTGGGTGTTACTTGTTTGCATAACGACGACATTGGTTCAATTGAACTATTTCTGGAGAATCAGGGCAAACAGTTTCAATATTTTTTCTTATGCAGGGCGCCAATAGCGGGACTTTATATTGACGCAATTCGGAAGCATTCGCCAGCGGCTTTCGTTATTTTAAATACCAGTGATTTACATTATCTGAGGGATTACCGCCAGGCAAAATTGGCTGGAAAATTCGATAGAAAGGCTATTGGTGATTATATTGAGCACACAAAGACCTCTGAATTGGAAGTGATCCGGAAGTGTGATGTTTCCATAGTGATGAGTGATACTGAGTATTCAATGCTGCAAAAAGATCTTCCAGAGAGCGATGTAAGGCACATTCCCTTGATGTTTGTTGATGTTACAGGCAAAAATAGAACTTTTCATGAACGCCGGAATATTTTGTTTATTGGGGGGTTTCCACATCAGCCCAATGTTGATGCGGTGTTGTTCTTTTGCCAGGAAATCTGGCCGATGATTCATTGCGAACTGCCGGATGTGACATTTATCATTATTGGGAGTTCACCACCTGAACAAATTCTGGAGCTTGATCAATTATCCGGTGTTTCGGTGGTGGGTTTTGCTCAGGATATCGCTCCATATTTTGACAATATCCGGCTTTCTGTAGCCCCGCTCCGGTATGGAGCCGGGATAAAGGGTAAGCTTGGGACAAGTCTTGGTTATGGTGTTCCTTCAGTTGTAACTTCGATAGCAGCCGAAGGAATGCCGCTTGTTGATGGCCAGCATGTATTACTTGCGGATAATCCTTCTGCATTTGCAAAAAAGGTCATCAGATTATACTCGGATGAAGAGCTTTGGCAGCGGTTAAGCTCTTCAGGAATGCGGTTGGTTCAGAAAGAATATTCTGTTGAAGCTGGAATGAAGCGCATATCCGGCTTGCTCGGGAAGGGATATCCCGATGAGTTTACCTTGGCGTTTAAGGAGATTTATTCCTATGAGGAATACGAGGATTTTCTGAAACTTTTTCAAAGCGAGTTGGACCGGCAAAGGGAATTGGAGCTTGCTGCAATCAAGTACGATCAATCCTCATTTACACTGAACGGTAAATGTGCCGTATGCCTGAGAGAGAGCTGCTTTAATGTGAGCTATATGTATGCATATGACACAACCGATGATGGAAAGCCTATTCCAAACTGGCGTGAGCATTTGGATTGCAAATATTGTAGATTGGTAAACCGCGTACGTGCCGCTTTACATTACTTCCACCAGGAAATGAATCCCCAACCTGCTGCAAGCATCTATATTACCGAACAGATGACACCACTTTATCAATGGTTAAAACAAAGATATAAAACGATCTCCGGGAGTGAATATTTGGGAGGGGGTTGTCCTTTTGGGGAAAATTTGAATGGTATTCGAAATGAGGATCTGATGCACCTGACATTTTCCGATAATATATTCGATTATATTCTATCATTTGATGTGCTTGAACATATTCCATTCCCGAAAAAAGCATTTGAACAAATATACAGATGTCTGAAGCCAGGGGGAAAACTTCTTTTCTCAGCGCCGTTTAGTGCAACAAGAATAAAAAATACAATACGCGCTACGCTTCAGCCTGATGGCACCATTGTGCATCACTTGCCACCTGAATATCATGGGAATCCGGTGGATCATGAGAACGGAGCTTTGTGTTTTCAGTATTTTGGATGGGAAGTGCTCGAACAGTTAACCGCTATAGGGTTTTCTGATGTAAAAGCGCTAACATATTGGTCTGATGCGTTTGGTTATTTGGGGCAATCACAATTTTTATTTACTGCGAGGAAGCCTTTATAAGACTTGGATGGCGAGCTAATGAATGATGGAGACTTCGTCAAATTAGGGATGGGTGATGACAAAACTTGATAAATATTTTGAAGAGTATTTTTGTAACGATGCAGTATTGCGCAATGGGCGATCTGTTAGGGATGGTCATGTGCGGGGCGCAGGCCTTCAGTGGGGGAAGCTTCGCTCCATGATATCTTCCGATAAGTTATATCGCGATGCTTGCGGTGTTTCTTACGGGAGATCAATCATTTCCGAAGACAACAGGATGAACCTTTTCTTGCTGATTAAATATTTTTTGTCACGTATTCCATCTGGAGACATCATTGAATTTGGTGCGTATAAAGGAGGGAATTCTATTTTTATGGCATACATGACCATGGTTCTTAATCTTGATATAAAGGTATATTGTCTCGATACCTTTGCCGGGATGCCCAAGACAGACTCTTCAATTGATGCGCATAAAGAAGGGGATTTTGATGACGTGGATTTCACTGAATTGCAGGATTATGCCCATAACAAACTGGGATTGACTAATCTGGTTTTTGTTCAGGGTCTTTTTTCTAACACTGCGGAAAAAGTTATAGCCGATGTGGAGGGTTTTTCACTGGTTCATATTGATTGTGATATTCGAAGTGCCGTTGAAGAATCTTATGAAGCAGTGAAGAGGCACATGGTTGATGGCGGCTATATTGTTTTTGATGATGCGCTATATTCCAGTTGTCTTGGTGCAACAGAGATTGTAGAAAATATACTTATTCGCAGAGATGGATTGAATTCAGAACAGATTTTCCCGCATTGTGTATTTCGTATTTTTAATTAAATTTTGAGGGTTGCCGTATGAAAGAATGTAGCAAATCCATGCATCGCCGCCTTGGGGACTCCCGTTTTGTGCGGAAATATTTTGTTGGCCATGGCCTCGATATTGGAGGAAAGCCGGATCCCCTTGCTATCTACCAGGAGTTCTTTCCCCTGATGAACCATGTAAGAACATGGGATCTGGAAGATGGCGACGCTCAATTTCTGGAGGCCGTGGGTGATGATACCTATGAATTTGTGCATAGCAGCCATTGTCTGGAACATTTGCATGAGCCGATAGAAGGACTCAAAAACTGGTTGCGCGTTATCAAAGATGATGGTTATCTCATTATAACGATTCCAGATGAGGATTTATATGAGCAGGGAGTGTTTCCCAGTGCGTTTAACCTGGGTCACAAATGGACATTCACTTTATATAAGTCGGCATCATGGAGTGAGCGTTCCATCAATGTGTTGGATATGATAAGGGAACTGGGAAGCGTGGCTGCAGTCGAGAAAATAGAATTACTGGATGCCAACTACAGATATCAACTGCCCTGCTATGATCAAACGCTCACACCGGTGGCCGAGTGTGGTATCGAAATGATTATCAGGAAGCGCAGCCAGATGGAGATTGAGCGAAAAGGATTAAGGGTGCTTCACGGGCAGCCGGACAGGGAGACAAAAATTCATTTGAACCAGTATCGGGATGATTTGCGGACATTAAAATCGTCTAATAGCGCTCATCCACCATTTTCCAATGATATTGATTTATAAGGACTGTTGATGTTATTCAGATCTCGGGCGCCCTTGAGGCTGGGTATTGCCGGGGGCGGGACCGACGTGTCCCCGTTCTGTGAATTACATGGTGGCGTAGTGCTAAATGCCAGTATAAGCCTGTATGCTTATGCGGTTATTGAACTGACTGACTGCGGCATGATTGAATTTGAAGCAACGGATAGAGGCGAAGCGTTTTCATGTGAATTAACCGATTTTATCGAACCTGAAGGCGAGCTCCTGTTACACAAAGGTGTGTATAATCGCGTGGTTCGGGAGTTTAATGCTGGTGAGCCATTGTCTGTCAAGATAACAACCTTTGCCGATGCCGATGCGGGATCTGGTCTGGGGACATCTTCCACGATGGTGGTTGCTATTTTGAAGGCATTTGTTGAATACCTGAATCTGCCACTGGGAGAGTATGATATTGCCCATCTAGCTTACGAAATTGAACGGATAGAACTGGGCCTTGCCGGTGGCAAACAGGATCAATATGCCGCCACATTTGGCGGTTTTAATTTTATGGAATTTTATGATCACGATAGAGTGCTTGTGAATCCATTGCGCATAAAAAACTGGGTGATCTCAGAGCTTGAAAGCTCTCTGGTACTCTACTACACGGGATGTTCACGCTCATCCGCCAAGATTATCAAAGATCAGATCAGGAATGTAGAGCACTCTGACCGGGTAGCAACCAATGTGATGTTGTCTATGAAAGAAGACGCTTTTCATATGAAAGAAGCACTACTTAAAGGGAATATCCATCAGTTTGGAGAGTTTCTTGATCATTCATGGCATGACAAGAAGAAATTGTCCAGTTCCATTACCAATCCTTTGATTGACAACATTTACGCACTTGCTAGGGAGTGTGGTGCTTATGCCGGTAAAGTTTCCGGGGCCGGCGGTGGTGGGTTTATGATGTTTCTGGTTGACCCTGTCAAACGCATGCAGGTCATCAAAGCATTGACAGGTCAGGGTGGCGTAGTCATGAGCTGCCACTTTACCAAGTGGGGCACGGAAGGTTGGCGTATTAAATGAGTACTGTAACAGGCCAGGGTTATCGGGACAGGCCTTGAAGGCCATCTTGCTTGCCGGAGGAATGGGAACCCGGTTGCGCTCTGTGGTTACAGATGTCCCGAAACCAATGGCTCCTGTCTGTGGTATTCCATTTCTTGAAATTTTGTTAAGAAACCTTGTAGCTCAGGGAATCAACGATATTACGTTGGCCATAGGTTACCGTCACGAAATAATTATGGATTACTTTAGAGATCACTTTCTTGGGATACCGTTACATTATGTTGTTGAAGATACGCCGCTCGGCACCGGCGGAGCACTAAAAAAAGCCATGCGCGGCAGAGGGTGGGAGACGCCATATTTTGTATTGAATGCTGATACATTCATCGAGGTGGATCTTTCACGCATGCTTCAGAGTTATCTAGTTTCAGGTATGGATGTAGGAATGGTATTAAAGCATTTGAATGATGTATCCAGATATGGCCGAGTGACGTTGAATCCAGAAAAAACGCAGATTATCACATTTGAAGAAAAATCCGGCCATAAAACCGGTTTGGTCAATATGGGAATTTATATTTTATATCCGGGCATATTCGAGCGTTTTAATTTTTCCGGAGCATTTTCTCTGGAAAAAGATATGTTTCTTGGTGAGCTTACACACATCACATTTTTCCCGTGGATAACGGAAGGTTATTTCATCGATATAGGCATCCCCGAAGATTATCAACGCGCCCAGTCTGAGATGCATTCCTTTTTATGACACTTGTTACGTCCCGCTCTATTCCAGATGTTTCGTTCCGCCCTGTTTGAGGTGAGATAAGAGGATTGGTCACATGTAACCGGCATAACCGGGTCATTAACCGGGTCATCATTAACCGCATTAACCGGGTCATAACCGCATTAACCGGGTCAGATACCGTCTTTGTTGTCAAGCGTTTTTCGCTTGGAAATGAGGATCGAAAGGCTGATTGTTTTTGAGGACTCCATAGATGATATGGATCAACTTTCGCATCACAGCACCGACGATAAGCATTTTAGGTTTACCGGCTTTGAGGAGTCTTTTTCTCATTTCAATTAAGATCGGATTGTATCTCATCGCCACCAACGCAGGCATAAAGAATGATTTTCTTACTTTGGCATTGCCAATCTTGGACATGTGTGCTGGTTCAGCGGGAATTGGACAAACGCCTGTTTGATATAAGCTATAAAG
>CAZQVV010000133.1:0-5013 GCA_964596835.1 uncultured Thiohalophilus sp.
GTTGGACCCCTTTGTTGGATGCAGTTCGTTTCCGACATTTTTACAACGATTGCGAACATATTGCCGGGGATATCATTGAACTTGATGCCCTGGCCAAACAGGAACAAAAGGAGACCGTTAAATTTCTGGATAAGAACTACTACGACATCCTCGACAATTATGATCCTTCTATTATCAGGCTCCGAAAAAAGAGAAAAATCATTCTGGCGGATGGTGTGCTGGATGATCTTTTGTAAGTGAACATGCAAAAAATCAGTCGCTAAAGAAACGTCTCACTGTGGGGGAAAGGTGGCATCCGGGAGGCGATACGAACCCCCAAAATATTGCGAGTAAAATCAAAGCATTAAAAAGCCCCATGCTTTTAGAAAAACACGAGGCTTTTATTTTTCTTATAATTCAATGAATTACAAGTAAAGATGGCGTCCCCAAGGGGAGTCGACCTTGTCCCCCAGTTACAGGTGACTTCACAAGCCATCTATATATAACTAATAATCAAAGCGTTACATGCACATTAGTAAAAGGAACGTAAGTACAAAAACAGTAGAATCAGTGAATTCACTCATTAGAATATTATGCATCCGTGATCTGACTATAATCGATAACATCTTAAAATGGTCTTGACTATTATACGATGCTATTGATAATATTCAACCATGAAGCCAAAAAACAGGATATACGACACACTGCTGGCAGAGCATCTGGCAAAGGAACGACAGATGGCATTTATCAGCGGTCCAAGACAGGTAGGCAAAACCACCACCTGTCGCCTCCATGCTGATACGTATGTCAATTGGGACAATATCGACGACCGAGAATCCATACTTGTCGGGCCTGCCAGACTGATCGACCACTACAGACTCGACCGCTTATCCCGAACGCCTCCGGTCGTCATCTTCGATGAGCTACATAAATACCCCCGCTGGAAGCAATTCTTAAAAGGATTCTTCGATACCTATGCGGATCAACTCCGCATCATAGTCACGGGAAGTAGCCGCATGGACGTCTATCGCCGTGGCGGTGATAGTCTGATGGGTCGATATTTTTTATACCGGATGCATCCCTTCACTGTAGCTGAAACCTTGACCCAGGATTTGCCCGATGAAAAACGGATTATCCGCTCGCCCAGGAAGGTTAGTCCCACGAATTTCGATGCACTCTGGAATCATGGTGGTTATCCAGAACCCTTCCTTAAACGTGACAAGCGCTTTAGCCGTCGTTGGCAATCGCTGCGCCTCGAACAGTTGGTCCGGGAAGATATTCGTGATCTAACCCAAATCCAGCAACTCGACCAGCTTGAGCTGTTGGTCAAACTCCTGGCTGAACGATCGGCTCATCAACTCATCTATGGCAATCTGGCAAACGATGTCCGTGTATCCATTGACACCACCCGGCGATGGATTGATGTTCTGACCAGCCTTCATCTTGGTTTTCTGATCAGACCGTGGTTCAGGAATGTCTCACGATCACTGCGCAAGGAACCTAAATGGTTTCTGCGCGATTGGGCTTCTATTAAAGATCCGGGAGACAAAGCGGAAACGTTTGTCGCCTGCCACCTGCTCAAGGCCGTTGAAGGCTGGAATGATATGGGGTTGGGAAAGTTTGAACTCGGCTACCTTCGCGACAAAGAAAAACGCGAGGTTGATTTCCTGGTCGTACGTGACGGAAAACCATGGTTTTTGGTAGAAGTGAAACAGCGCGACGAATCAATAAGCCCTTCTCTAAAGTATTTTCAACAACAACTCGCCGCACCTTTTGCATTCCAGGTCGTGCTTGATGCAAGCTACGTGGACGCCGATTGTTTTGCCCGAGCCGGTTCTCCCATTGTTGTGCCAGCCCGAACGTTTCTATCCCAGCTTCTCTAACGCTTGATTAGATTCTGCATAGGCAAGCTTAGCCAATTGTACAGCAGGCCCAGTCCAAAATTCCTGGATAATAGGAGATAAGGTGGCATCCGGGGACGATGCCAACCCCTGCAATATTACGAGTAAAATCAGCTCATTAAAAATCCCCGTGCTTTTTACACACGGGCAACAACCAACCTTGCATTTCTGTGTCAAAGCTCCATAATCACACGCATGATAAAACGCAAACTCAGCGAAGAACTACGCTAAACATAATCAGTTAGAAAAATATCCCATTTTCAGATAATTTAACAACATCCAATGACAATTCAAAAAAAATCGAAAAAACGCGCACCTAAAAAACAACCCGTTGCCAGTCAAGGCTGGCGCACCAGTGACGAAGACGAGATCGAACGTCGTCGCCAACGTGGCGCGGTTGAAGCCTGCCAGGTTGAAAACATATCAGGCAGTGATCCGTTTTATGGGGACTACCAACTTCTCTCCGGGAATGGCGGTCGTTACGCGATTGAAATTCGCTCACTGGCCGAACCGATCAACAGTTGCAACTGCCCCGATCATACCGTCAATCGTTTAGGCACTTGCAAACATGTAGAGGCGATTTTACACCGTATTGCAAAGGGCAAAAAACGCCGTTTCAAAAACGCCGCCGAAGAGGGGCAACCACAAGTTGAAGTCTATCTCGATCGACGCGATGAAAAGATAAAAATCCTCTGGCCCCAACGCAGTCGCTCGCGATCCAGACTTCGTGATCTGTTAGAGCCCTTCTTTTCGAGCGATGGCACACTGCTGCGTAACGCGGCAACAAGTTTCCCTGTGTTGCAGCGCAAGATCACCGAAGCGCCTAAAGCGCTACTCAACAAGATCAGAATCTCGCAACAGATTGATCCGTGGCTGGAACGTCAGTCACAACAGGCCAACCGAGAAAAGGCGCGCCATACATTTGAGAAAGATGTCGCCAAAGGCAAGCGCACGTTTGATCTGGTCAACATGCCGCTCTACCCCTACCAGCAACAGGGCATGTGCCACCTCGCATTTACTGAACGTGCGTTGCTGGCCGACGAAATGGGCCTGGGTAAAACCGTACAGGCCATTGCCGCCTGCGAATTGTTACGCCAACTACACGGCATACAACGCGTTCTTGTCATCAGCCCCGCTTCACTCAAGGCCGAGTGGGAGGAACAGATTGAAAAATTCACCCGCCTCGACTCATTGATCATCCAGGGCCCACGCGCTGCACGCCTGAAGCAATATCGTCAAAAGAGTTTCTTCTATCTCTGTAACTATGAGCAGATTATGGTTGATGCTGACGAGATCCAGTCACTGCTCGCACCTGATGTAATCATCCTTGATGAAGCACAGCGCATTAAAAACTGGCAGACCAAAACCGCCAACGCGGTTAAACAACTCAACAGTCGTTATGCCTTTGTGCTCACCGGCACACCGTTGGAAAACCGCATCGACGAAATCTACTCCATCGTACAGTTTCTCGACCCACACCTGTTTGGCCCACTGTTTCGTTTCAATCGTGACTTTTATGAGTTAGATGAAAAGGGCCAGGCCTGCGGTTATAAAAATCTCGATAAACTACATCGTCGTTTACGCCCCGTCATGTTGAGAAGGCGTAAAGACGAGGTAGAGGGTGAACTGCCAGGACGCACCATCAATAACTACTTTGTTTCGATGACGCAAGAACAGGCCATTCGTTACGATGAATACAACACCCGCGTCGCGCGTTTAATGGCGATGGCGCAACGCCGTCCATTGCGCAAAGAGGAGTGGGAAAAACTACAGAAGTGGCTCGCTTGCATGCGCATGCTGTGCGACACCCCTTATATCCTGGATCCCGAATGCACAGACTCTCCCAAGCTGGATGAGTTAGAGAAGATCCTTATTGATCTGCAAGATGACGGCGATCACAAAGTTATCATTTTTTCAGAGTGGACACGTATGCTTGACCTGGTCTGTGGACTGGCGGATAAACTTGGCATCGGTTACGCACTCCACACCGGCAAAGTCCAGCAAAGCAAACGGCGCAAAGAGATACACCGCTTTAAGGATGATCCAGACTGCCGCCTGTTTCTCTCCAGCGACTCGGGTAGCACCGGCCTTAATCTGCAAAACGCCGACGTCGTCATCAACCTCGATCTACCCTGGAACCCCGCCAAACTGGAACAGCGTATTGCCCGTGCCTGGCGCAAACATCAAACCCGCCCGGTACAGGTCATCAACCTGGTATGTGAAGACTCTATTGAGCATCGCATGTTGCACCTGCTCGATCAAAAACAGAATCTGGCGCAAAGCGTGGTAGACGGCACAGGTGAACTGACTTCAATGGCCATGCCATCGGGTCGAGCCGCTTTCATGCAACGCATGGAAACATTGATGGGGCAAACGGCTACTCCGCCCCCCGCACCTGAAGCAACAACAAAGGCCGAAGACCCACTACAGCGTTTGCATGACGAGAGCCTGTTTCACGGCAAAGAGCAACTGGATCTACTGCAGGTGCACAGACACAACGCCAAACAAACGGTTATTGCGGTAGTCGAACAGCTTGACGAATCACTCAGCAAGACATTGCAACAGAGTGTTAACGACAATTTGCCAGGGCATGTTTTAGAGGTGCTGGATCGAGCCACATTTGAGACTATTCAGAGACTCATCGAAAACGGCGTACTGACGCTAAACCCTCAAGCCCAAACGCTGCACCAGTCAGCCGCCATGGAAAAACCGCAGCAGGAAGCAAAAATACGGCGACTCAACAAAGCACGCAAACAACTACAACAAGCCGAACGTAAACACAGCATGGCGCGGGTGCTAAGCGATGGTGGTTTTGTCATCGAAGCACTGCCTGCACTGGGCGAAGCAGTAGAAGGTGGATTGGAGTCACTCGCATTACTGGAAAATCATGAAACCACGCCACTCACTATCGCCTGCATAGAATCGCTGCAAATCAACGGCGCGATGACGCCATCTCACACCGCTGCCCTGGTGGCGCAACTACGTGAAGCTGATAAATCGATTAACGAAAAACAGGCGACGCGGTTACTGGATAGTGGCAACACGTTAATGCAACAGATTGCCGAGACACTCAACAAAGCTGCGTTGCAGTGAGTTTGAACCTCGCATATTTCGATTGAAACACTAAATAAGC
>CAZQVV010000133.1:5113-6967 GCA_964596835.1 uncultured Thiohalophilus sp.
ACTCAGCACATCCTACGAATTAATAGTATATGGACACCCTTTTGGAACAGTTATTTAGTATTTAAAAGTTACGATCATAACGTTTACTGGAAACCCTTGTTGGCAAACGTTCAGTTTCCATACTTATACCAATATCATCTTTATTAGGATCAACAATATCCCTGAAAGACCCCAGTCGCTGGTAGAGTGATAGAAGATCAAGAACGTGCCCAACTGATATTCCTTTACTACCTTTCTCTGCACGTTTAACCGTATCGACACTAATATTTAATCGTTGTGCGACATCTTCCTGCCGCCACCCTCGACGCTTACGTGCAAGACGAAAAAATTGACCCAGCGCAAGCAGTTGTTGTTCAGAGTCCTGAAACATGGATGTTATCCTGTATAGCCCAGGCTATATTGTTAATGGTATTCATATTCACGCCTGCACTTTCAAATATACTTTTCCATTTCTTAACATTATTTATCATGGCTGCTATTTCATTAATGGCCTGTTGTTTCTTTAGTCCGAATGTGTCAAGACTTTGTATGAGGTTACTCAGCGAGGCTTTATGACCCTCTGGCCCAATTGCCATGGCCAGGTCACGGCTGCCTCCTTCACCTGCAACTAAATCAAAGGCCGGAGAGAGATGCCATTTACCACTGGTTGAACGAATAACACCATGGTTTTTTGCATGATCATCGTGGTTGTTGATTAGAACATTGAAAACAATGCGTCTAAAAAGATCACATCTGTCAGTTTGCACTTGTGAACTGAACTTACTTAAAGCGTCCGCCAGGATAAGATAGCTGCGCGTGTCATTGATTACCTGTCCACTATCATTAACCAGCACACCACATAAGGTGCGTCCGCTCAGGTAGTGAAGCGGCTCTTTAGTGTGGCGGTCAAAACGTTTTATTAAAATAGTGTGCTTACCATTGGGCAAAGCCATAAGGCGACTTTCAGGCACCGGAATGCCACAGGTACTGGCCAGCCTTAGTGTGCCATGCTCAATGGCAGGTGTATCTAACGGTTCGCTATCAGGCTGGAATTTAGCAATCCACTCCACCTTATCTGCATTAACCAGACACTTTGGTTTGGCTCCTCCAGCACTGGAACCGTATTGCATATGCTTTGGAAATGCTTTGCTATTATCGTTTACCCATTCTGAAAATTGCACCATCCATTCAAGATCATGGGCTCCTTCAGACGGCGCATCATCAAGGCTGTATGAAAAAAACAAAGCTCCCATGCGCTGTCTTGATGAATCAACGGTTAGAATTTTCAGATCTGATAATACGCGCTCGTATTGATGTTTTATAAGATAGCGACCCCAGCTATCAGGAAGAGCATCACCGAACACACCCAAATCACCTTGCAAACCATCAGCATTAAAGACCTGACGTGTCAGTGGCAACCTTAGCGGGTCAAGCGCATAGCCTTTTTCAAGAAAGTTGTCGCCATACCAGAATTCTGACAATCGACCCCTCATCTGTAATTTGCCCGCAGGCACGTAGCGGCCATTAAGCCAGGCATGAACGATTAGTACCTTAGAAATCATTTTCTGCGCATTTTGTAGAAAATGATTTCGTAAAGGTACTTATCTTGCGGTTTATCCAGGTTAGGATATTAGTATCGGTTTTTTTCATAAAATAGGTTATTTGCAACTTATTTAGGAATAATAGCTGAAATATCATCTATTTTAAAGTCTTTTTATCCGGGGGACAGTATACCTATTTCCTTATGTAGTAAGGGGGGAAGCACGGCTGAATAACCCGTTTTGTTACACGCCTTGAGAGGCACGTCAATATGACGCTATACTAACATCATATTGATTAATAGCGGAGATTTTAAAATGCTTTCACCACAAAACG
>CAZQVV010000134.1:0-6929 GCA_964596835.1 uncultured Thiohalophilus sp.
CACATCCATTGCGGGAACGCGGTTTTCAGGTCGAACAACAGGTTGCCATTCCCCTACTGAAATTGGCATTCACCTCGGTCGCTACGGCTGGCGTATCCGCCTTGAATGTATTCGGCAGGGCAAGGCTGCTCGCCTGCACCTGAGAAACGCCCAGCAACAAAAATACGGCTGGAATGATATGACGATATAGCTTTTTCATGGTTCTATCCCTCTATCTGTTTATCTTATAGTGTATGGGGCGGATCTATTTCGCCCAGTTGTCCTGATCCCAATGCATCTGGTTCCAGTTGCTACTCCCTGTGGCGGGGGTCGTGTTGCTGCTACCACTGGACAGAGCGGCACCCCCCGCAGGCGGTCAGACTTAAAGTGGCAATGATGGCCAGCAGAAAAAATATACTCCGTTTCATGATCTACTCCTCTTTCTCTGTTGTTTCCCGATCATTTGTCTCTACCCTGCACGCACCGGCCAGAATCGCCCACAATTCAGTGGGGTTGTGGAAGGCCTGCCGTCCACAGATTTCAACGCCTTCCACTACTCCTTCCATATGCAAATACTTGCTGCGGTCAGCCTGATCCCGCCGGATGACACGCACGATATAACTGTCCATATCGATTTCCTCATTATGAAACGCCGATTAAGCAAACTCTGTTGAGACACACGGTACCCCGGACGGGGTGACAGATAGGGTACGGATTGAAAGAAAGATCCGGAAATCTGTCGAATCTCTAATTTATTCCGGTTTTTTGTGGTTCGATGCGCCAGAAGTGCGGCGTCTGAAAGCAAAAAAGACCTGGCCTTCAGACCAGGTCTTTGATGTGAATGGTGGGCCGTCCGCGACTCGAACGCGGGACCATCGGATTAAAAGTCCGGTGCTCTACCAACTGAGCTAACGGCCCTAAAGGCATGAATGTAACGGGAGATGAGTAGGCGAGAACCTGCTTTGCCCCTGTACAAGAAGGCGTGAATTGTACCGAATTTTGCAGGATTAACAACCCCATAGGGCTGTTAATCCCGCTCACTGTTTATAATCAGATTTGATTATAAACAGCCCCGCCGCAAGCGGACGGGGTATTAAGTGGTAGCATCCTGATGGGTTTCCCTACTGGACTTCGCGCTTCGCTCTAGCCATCCTACTGTTTTCCGCTGCAAGCAGCGGGGAATCAGACCCAAAGAGTTAAATGGGGTCCAGCTTGCGCATTCCGGCCGGTAACAACTTCATGTCCACCAGGGCGCTAAGAAGAGCCTTGATGATACTGGCTTCATCTTCATACACCAGCTTGTAGTACTGAACTTTCATGGTCAGGGCACTGCCAAATATGATCCCCGAGAAAGTAAGGAAAGAACCCAGTGCCAATGTGGAAATTCCGGTGACACCCTGACCAATCGTACAGCCCAGACCCAGCACGCCACCGATACCCATTAGAATACCGCCGATGACGTGGTTCAGAAAATCCTTGAAATTTGCGAACCATTCTATGCGAAAACTACGGGAAACCAGCGACCAGATAAAGGATCCGGCGATTACGCCAAGTACAGCCATTACACCAAAAGTGACATAGACATTATTGAAACCATGCACGGCCAGACGCAGAACTTGACCGATGGGATTAATGAACGTGAACGACTGCACACCCACATCTCTAGGTCGGGCATCCAGGTTATCTTGCAGCATCTCCCAGGAGTCTACACTGGCATAGTCTGTCCAACTTAGCATATCGCCATCGGCGGCGATGGTCACCAGGGCAGCAGTAATATACCACACAGCCAGCACCGCCAGACCCACCACAAAGCCCCCGAGGATATTGTCATAACTACGGCGGAAATCCGAAGACTTCAGAATATAAAAAAGCAGGCCTGCCGCCAGCAGCAATCCGATGATCACGCGCATGGTCTCCACATTGCCGCCCAGATGTGCGGCCACCAGACTACCCAGATCCTGGTGTGTACTCAGACTGATGCTGAGTTTGCTGGTCCAGCCATAAAACAGTTCGGAATACAGCGTTTGATCAGTACCCGGGAAAGGGTTAAGCATGAAATAGGCGCTGACCGAGATACCCGCAAATACAATAATTGACTTGAGATTACCACCACCGAGACGCACCAGAGTCTTGTTGGCGCAACCACTGCCAAAGGTCATGCCGATACCGAAGATAGTGCCACCAAGAATATATTCCAGCCAGGCAAAATTGCTGCCGCGATAAGGGGGAAGTGTTTTGTCCAGGCTGACGATGCCGTTGGATTCCAACAGAATCACACCGAGAATGGCAACACAGATCGCCAGCAACCATGCGCGAAAACGACTCTTGTCTCCCATGTTGACCCAGTCGGAAACCGCACCCATAGTACAAAAGTTGGTCTTGTTAACCACCGCTCCCATGATGAACGCTGTTGCAAAAACTGCCCACAGTACCGTCGACTGCGCATTTGAAAAATCTTTAAAAATCACAAATATTCCTCCTCGATATTGACCCTGCGACCGATGTCATGGTTTTTTCACCGCGCATTATCGCCAGAAAATCTGCACTGACGAGTTAACCAGGGAAGACGGAAAATCGGTTAACTTTATTCCGTATTTTCAGCCCGAAAAAGCGCAGGTTTCTGATACAACGTAGGATCAGGCAGATCTGCGGCGGCAAATCCTGCTGCCCGCAAACGGCAGGCGTCACAGCGACCACAGGCGTAACCGGCTTCGTCCGCTGCATAGCAGGAAACCGTCATAGTATAGTCCACACCCAGACGCATGCCCTGACGAATAATGTCCGCCTTGCTCAGATTAATCAGGGGCGTTTCGATATGCATCCTGCGCCCTTCCACGCCTGCCTTGGTCGCCAGGTTAGCCATGCGCTCGTAGGCCTCGATATATTCGGAACGGCAGTCGGGATAACCGGAATAATCCACCGCATTCACGCCGATAAAAATATGCCCGGCCTCCAGCACTTCTGCCCAGGCCAACGCCATTGAAAGAAATATGGTATTGCGCGCAGGCACATAGGTCACCGGAATGCCTTGCGAAGCGGATTGCGGCACCGGAATCGCAGCATCCGTCAAAGCCGAACCACCGATGCTATCCAGATTCAGACTGATGAGTTTGTGCTCGATTGCGCCCAGATGGGTGGCCAATTTTCTAGCCGCTTCCAGCTCATACCGATGACGCTGACCATAGTCGAAACTAAGCGCGTAGCAGGCATAGCCCTGCTCTTTTGCCAAGGCCAGCAGGGTGCTGGAGTCCAGCCCGCCGGATACCAGAATCACCGCTTTTTTCATCGTCCCTGCTCGTCTCCCCACAAGAGTTTGTGTAATTGAATCTGCATCCGCACCGGCAGGCGCTCCTCCAGAATCCAGTCGGCCAGATCCGTTGCGGACAAGACCCCCTGTACCGGTGAGAACAGCACTTCGCAACGTTGCGGCAGTGCATATTCATCCAGTTTTAAGCGCGCCCAGTCATAGTCTTCCCGTGTGCCCAGCACGAACTTGATCTGATCGCTCTGTTTGAGTTCGGCGATATTCAGGTAACGGTTTTTGGATTCTTCACCTGAAGAGGGTGTTTTCAAGTCCATGACGATGGTCACCTGCGGATCAACGGCAGCGATATCCAGTGCTCCGGAGGTCTCCAGCGAAACCGCATAACCAGCATCACACAGGCGCGGTAACAAATGTAGACAATTTTTCTGCGCCAGGGGTTCCCCCCCTGTCACCGTAATATAATGTGCATGAAAAGCGGCGGTCTGCTCAAGAATGTCAGCACATGACAGCCATTCGCCACCCTGAAAAGCATGGCGAGTATCACAGTAAACACAGCGCAGGGGACAACCTGTCAGGCGAATAAATACGGTGGGCCACCCCGCCGTGCGAGATTCACCTTGCAGGGAATAAAAAATTTCACTGACTCGCAGGCGATCCCGTCCCTGTGAGTGACCCGGCATCAGGAAGCGTTGTTAATCTTGATTTTCTGTAGCAGGTTCTGCGCCTGCCCGGCTTCCGTGGTGCTCGGGTAAGACGCCAGCAATCGTTCGAGCATGGCCTGGGCTTTGGGATAGTCTTTCAGCTCATAATAGCTGTAACCGATTTTCAACATCGCCTCGGCCCGTTTGGGGCTGCCGGGATAATTGTCGATGAGTTTCTGGTAATCGGCAATCGCCGTTTTAAAATCCCGCTGTGCATAGCTGGATTCAGCCAGCCAGTACTGGGCAATGTGGGCGTAGCGGCCATCAGGGTATTTTTCAATGAAGCTGCGAAAGGCCAGTCCCGCTTTGTCGTAGCGTAATTCCCGCAGCAAATCAAAGGCTTTCTGATAGACTGCCTGCTCTGTTTCCTGCTCTTTCTTGGGGGTCACCGCTTTGGCGGCAACCGCCGTACGCGTGACGTTGGTGGGTTTACCCCCCGCAACGGTGGCCGTAGACACAGGCTTGCCTGAGATGGAAGCAGGCACCGCCTGTGTAGCGCGGCCCTCACCTGCGGATAGTGATGGTGGCGTCTCTACGGCAACGGGCGCCTGAGTGGTCTGTTTGCGCTCCAGTTGTAACAGACGGCGATCGATGTCGATATAAAGCTCACGCTGGCGTTTCTTCAGTTCATCCAGCTTGTGCATCTGTACCTCATTATCGCCCTGAATGTTCTGCACATTCTTTTGCAGGTTCTCGATGCGCAACAGAATATCCACCAGTCCCTGACTGTTGATCAGCCGTTCCAGCCGTCCCACCCGCTCCTCGATGGTCGGCGGTGCAGGGATAAGGGGAGCCGATTTGGCTGATTTGGCGGGTTTACCCGCCGCTTCCTGAGCAACGGACTGAGCGGCCAGTCCCAGACTCAACAGGGCCAGCAAGACAGAAAATAAGAATGTTCGCTGCATGATCAATATCCTGAATAAAGAAATTCTACACGACGATTGAGTCGCCAGGCGGCTTCATTGTGACCCAGCGCCACGGGTCGTTCCTCGCCGAAACTGATCACCTGCACCTGGGATGGCGACACGCCCTGAACCAGCAATAGCTGCTCAACCGCCCTGGCACGGCGTTCACCCAGGGCAATATTGTACTCCCGGCTGCCCCGTTCATCGGTGTGGCCTTCGAGCACCACAGTCACTTTCGGGTGCGCGGAAAGATAACGGGCGTGCGCGGCTATCACATCACGATCTTCCGGACTCAGAGTACTGCTATCCAACCCAAAGTAGAACACGCGTTTAGCCAGTGGGCTGTTGGGATCTTCCAATTCCCGGCCGACAAAAGAGCCTCCCATCTCGGCACCATAGCGCTGATCCTGGGCGCTACTTTCAGCTTCTTTCTGTTTCTGTTGCCTGGCCGCAAGGGCAGCGGCATTTTTATCGCTAACCCGGTTTTTCACGGGGCTAAATTTGCAACCGGCCAGGCTCACGACAAAAATGGCGATAAACAGATATTTAAACCCTTTTCCCATAATTTTCACCTTCGTTGTTAAATCCTATTGATCATAAACATGCAGCGCCATTAGTAGAATAGTTATTTAAACGGCGACCAGGCCGGCTCCCTCACATCCCCGTTCTGCAGGCTCAAACGTTGATGCGCCCGCCCATCCACAGAAACTTCCGCCAGAATACCGTGGTACTTATCCTCGGTAGCATAAATAATCATTGTACCATTCGGTGAAAAACTGGGGGATTCATCCAGCCGGGATTTAGTCAGGACCTGGAAGCGCCCCGTCTTCAGTTCCAGTACGGCTATCTGGAATTTACCCTGTTCCCGATGCACCATGGCCACCCGCCGACCATCCGGTGAGACTGAAGCGCGGGCATTATAGTTGCCATCAAACGTCAGGCGTCGCGGCCGCCCCAGTGTCACACTCTGTCTGTTCAGTTCCACCCGGTAAAGCTGGGGCGAACCGCCACGATCCGAGGTGAAAATCAGGGCCTTGCCATCCGGCATCCAGGCTGCTTCCGTATCAATCGCATAATGGTGGGTAATACGGGTGAATTTTTTGGTTTTCAGATCGACAACATAGATCTCCGGATTGCCGTCTTTGGAAAGGGTCAAAGCCATGCGGCGGCCATCTGGCGACCAGGCCGGTGCGCCGTTGATGCCTTTGAAACCACTTATTTCTTCTGTCTTACGGGTGAGGATATTCTGGATATAGATTTTCGGACGGCCACCGAAAAACGAAACATAGGCCAGCCGCTTACCATCCGGCGACCAGGCTGGGGACAACAACGGTTGCGTAGACTCGTAGATGATTTGCTCGTCAAACCCATCCGAGTCGGCAATCGCCAAACGATAAAGTTTCTGGTTCTTGCGGTTTTTGGTCACCGTAATATAGGCGATATGCGTATCAAACGCGCCTCGCACCCCGGTAATGGTCTTGTAGATAATGTCGCTGATCTGGTGAGCGGTAATGCGTAAATTCGGCTTGCGGCTGCGAATGCTGTAACCGGCCAACTGTTTGCCTTTATACACGTCCAGTAACTGAAACTGGATCTGAAAGCTCCCATCCATCTGCGGGATCATTTTGCCCACGACGACATAATCCACCTTCAACGCGCGCCAATCGGCAAAATTTACCTTGCCGGCTTCGCTGGGCGTGGCGATCATGTCCTCCTCCGGCAAGGGATTGAAGAAGCCGCTACGCTGCAAATCCGCAGCGATGATTTTATTCATGTACTCCGGTGGCGCATGATTGCCCGCCCAGGCGAAGGGCACAATGGCAATGGGCGTTGCGCCTTCCACACCCTGGGTAATTTGAATCGTCAGTACCGCATGCGCCTGGGAGATAGCCAGCATAAGCAGGCCGAGAATAAAAGATAACTGTTTTTTCATGTTCTGTATTAGCTTCTGTTTTTTCAATTTACGCTGTCTGCGAGATGACACTATCCCGCCGCAAGCTGTGGGGGATTAAGGGGTGGTAGCATGCTGCTGATGGGTTTCGCTTCGCTCTACCCATTCTACTGAACTGCGTGCTTCGC
>CAZQVV010000135.1:0-6865 GCA_964596835.1 uncultured Thiohalophilus sp.
TCGGATCAAGCCGGTCGAGAGCCCCCCTCCCCCGACAAGCTTCCTTCGACAAGCTCAGGACGAACGGTGATTTAATCAGATGCACCTTAAAAGCGGACCGGTATTCGGAAGCAATTGCCCTTGTTTTAGCTCTGCCAACGTTGCACGCGCAGAAATACAGGCCCGGAGTATAGGAACAGACTCCAGACTAACCTCAGGAGGTAAGCGCGGTAAATCATTGTATGGTTTGTCTGGAAATCACGACATGTTTAAATTCACTGAAAAGCGGTCGAAGCAGGCGCGTTAGGTCGGGTTGTTTCATGCGCCCGGTTTTTTTGGGAACCTTATACCGACATTACCAGCAAAATGATAAAGCCGATGATGGCAGCCAATGGCAGCAGCACGGCCTGCCAGTCACCCGAAACGGCTTTGGGGCTGTGTTTGAGCATCATCTTTGCACGCGGAAATAGAAAAATAATCATGGCGCCCAGTAGTAGCGCCGAACCTATTTTCATCCAGTCCATCGTTTTCCCCTGATGATTTAAGTGCGGAAAAGAAAAGCCCCATGCTGGGGCTTTTCTTTGTCATAAACCGTGCTGGGAAAGCATTTAGTCATCACCACCCAAGGCACCCAGAATCTGTAGCAGGCTGATAAAAATATTATAAATACTCAGATACAGGGACACGGTTGCCAGTATATAGTTGGTTTCGCCACCATGAATGATACGGCTGGTATCATACAGGATGAAGCCGCTCATCAAGATGACAATGACGGATGAAATCGCCAGCGTCATGGCCGGGATATCCAGGAATATATTGGCCAGTGCAGCGACCAGGATCACCAGCATACCCACGAACAACATACCGCCCAGGAAGCTGAAGTCACGGCGGGTAGTCAACGCATAGGCAGACAGGCCCAGGAAAATAACCCCGGTGCCGCCCATGGCCGTCATAATTAACTGTGAGCCGTTGCTCAGCGCCAGGTACTGATTCAATACCCCACCCAGGCCAAAGCCCATCAGACCGGTAATGGCAAAAACCACACCGACACCTGCGCCGGAATTGGCGGTACGGGGCAAAACCAGCCAGATCAGACCCATCGCGCCCATTACTGAAATCAAATAGGTGCCAGGACCAGATTCGACAAACACGGATATCGCCGCCATTGCCGCACTGAACAGCATCGTCATGGACAGCAAAGTGTAGGTATTACGCAATACTTTGTTGGTTGCCAGAGCAGATTCTGCTGGTCTTACAACAGTCTGGTTTCTATACATGTCTTTCCCCTTGTTGAGATGTAGCTATCTTGTAATACTAGACTCAAGCATACCTGATTAGTTCCCGATATCAAGACAATTTCTTAACATCTCAAGGTGTGAAAGCGCTGGAAATCGGGTTTTATTTGGGCTATTCTGCCGCCCGCTTGCTTGCTGCACCGCATTTCTAGCATCGCTGGCAGCAAAAACGGGAGAGATGGCTGAGCGGTTGAAAGCACTGGTCTTGAAAACCAGCGTGGGTTTGTAGCCCACCCAGGGTTCGAATCCCTGTCTCTCCGCCAATTATTTATGTAAGCCACTGATTAACAAGGATGTTTTTTATGCGCTGTTTTTTCTATATACGTCTGCCTATACGGTTTGAATCTAAATTTCACCTATTCACAAGCATTAGCTTAAAGCCGATTACTCTTTCTTTTTTGAACTGTTCAATTCGCGGGCGACTTCCTGTGCAAATTCTTTGGGACTCATCTGGGTCGAAGGCTGTGGCAATGCCAGGCGCTGAATTTCTCCTTGCTGCTGGTCGGGCACGTTACCATAGCTGTTGAATGTGGTTAATACACCCTCATGACCCAGGTTCTGGCTCCACGCCTTGAAATGTTCTGGTGTTTGGCAGACGGTTTCTCCAAACCGGACCAGAGTGCTTCGGAAACTGTGTGGGTTGAAGTAGGGAAGACCAGCACTGCTGAATGCATCGCGAAAGATTGTGCGAATTGGTGAGGTGGTTTCCCAGTGCTCCTGTATAAACAACCCCGCAGCAAGCTGGCGGGGTATTAAGTGGTAGCATGCTGATGGGTTTCGCTTTGCTCTACCCATCCTACTGTTTTTCGCTGCAAGCAGCGGGGAATAACACCCAAAGAGATTTAAAACCTCAGATTGTGCCAGCCAATTGCAACGGGAACATAATATCCACACACAAACAACATTGAACCTTTTGCGCCCGCTCAAAGATGCTGATGTCCTGATGGAACTTCAGTCAGGAAGCGGTAGAAAAGCGGCGACGCTTTGTTTTCCAGCTTTGCTTAACCTTGCCGAAGGGAGACAGGTTTTGTCGAGTGCCCGTATGCAACAAAGTTATTTATTGCGCGTTATTCTATGTTTAGGCTCAACACTGGTTTTGTTACGTTTGTAGACTCCAGAAGAAAATATGGGTTTTTGCTGGCAATGGAGGCAAGAAAGTGAAGCTGCATTTTGAAGATAACCTTGATTATCAACAGGCTGCGATTGAATCCGTCGCCGGACTGTTTGCAGGTCAGGATATTTGCCGCACGGAATTTACGGTTACTAGCCAGGATCACCCAAGCGGGCAGCTATTAATCGTTGCATAAGTATTCGCACCATACCTCGTTTGCTCCTGCGTGGGAACGCATAGGGTGACGACGTAAGCTGAGGTATGGGTTCCCACGCAGGAGCGTGGGAACCGGAACAAATCTGAGGGGTGAGTCGTTACCATGCGGATACTTGTGCAACGATTAATACAAATGAGGTTCGTGGAATCAGAGTTGGGCATAGGAAACCGTTTGCAGCTACTGGATGATGAGATTCTGGAAAACCTGCAGGCCATACAACTCAAGAATGGCCTGCGTCCATCGGAGTCACTCACCAACGGCGATTTTACCGTGGAGATGGAGACGGAAACCGGCAAAACTTACGTTTATCTGCGCACGATTTTTGAACTGAACAGGCGCTATGGTTTTATCAAGTTTATGATTGTGGGGCCTTCTGTTGCCATCAAGGAAGGCACCTACAAAACCCTGCAAATCACCCGAGAGCATTTTGAAAACCTCTATCCTAACCTGGATAAACCACAAGATAAGTACCTTCACGAAATAATTTTCTACAAAATGCGCAGAAAATTATTTCTAAGGTACTAACCCGGATAAACCGCAGGATAAGCCCGAATATTCAGATCATGGTAGTGACCGTTGGTGCGATTAATAAGAAGGATGTAAACAATCTATATAAGAATAGTGAAAAGACCGACGGTGAAAAACCGATTGATCTGGTGCGTGCAAGCCATCCAATTATTAATGTGGCGAAAAGCATTTTGAAGTGCTGGCAGTCAGAGAAAATCCCGCTCAGTACATAAAGGCCACTAGTGTTGATGACATGATGAAGCATGGTTGAGGAATATTGTGAGCGAAATAAGGATAATTGCCAGGGTTGAGGCAGGGCTTCCAGTATGGTTATGGCTAGATCAGATAATGGAACAATGCGCTCAGTGGCTTTTTTAACCGGTTCCGGCCGTTTCGATATTTTCGATAATGGGACAACCGTCTTCGGTGTTTCGACAAAGATTCAACAACAATTGCAATTCATTTTTCAGGGACGACAATTCTTCCAGCCTTGTTTCAATTTCCACCAGCTTGACTGCAGTGAGCTGGCGCACTTCATCCCTGGCATGTTGCGGGGCTTGACGCATTTTTAATAACTCTGAAATTTCCGCAAGACTGAAATTCATTTTTTGCGCACGTTGAATAAAACGCAAATGGGAAATATCCTGCTCGGTATATTGGCGAACACCTGAAACATTGCGTTCTACTGTATTTAAGAGTCCGATTTTCTCATAGTAACGCAGTGTATCCTGCGTGAGTGACAGGCGCTCACTGACGGCACTGATTTTATAACGCGGGTTATCCATTGCTGTCCCTACATCCAGATATTTACCAACAGAAAATATTCATTAACAAGATAAAGACCGCTAAGGATAAGGATGGTTCCCGCGATGACTTCAAATATTTTCTGTCGTCGTTGCATAAAACTTAACGATTCCAGCCAGCCCATACTCCAGGCGCCAAGAATAATGGGTATACTGCGCCCCAGCGCGAAGGCAAGCAGCAGCAGGAAACCGAAGCCGGGTGAACCAATACTTGCACTGGCCGTCAGCAAGACTAACAAGGCAGGCGTACAAAACGGGCACACCGCCACTGAAAAGGGAATCGCCAGTAAAAAAGCGCCGCCAACACTGCTCACCTGCCAGGCGCGCGCGCTAATCCAGGGTAACCGAAGGTTAAGCCAGCCGGACCAGATCAGACCCAGAAAAATCAGCACCGGACCCAGTAGCAGTCCCCATTGCCGTCCTATCGCCCCTCTGACCCACTCCCCTCCCCAGGCTGCCGCCATACCCAGCACCACATGCGTCACCAGCATGCCGGCGACAAACGCCGTGCCCAGTATCAAGGCGCGTTTCGGTTCATGCGCCTTGGTCACATAGGCCAGCATGACCGGAATAGAGGCGAAGGAAACCGGATTGAAACTAAACACAAACCCCGCCAGAAAACCCAGTCCAAGCCCTGTCAAGCTGGCCTGTTCCAGGCTCACCCTCAGTACTGATTCAGAAAGATCAAAGCTTGGCAACAACAACACCAGTGCCGAAACATAGAGCAGACCTGCGGTAAAAAAAGGCGTGCTCCTTGCAAGCTGATCAAGCAGATGCTGATCCTTCATACCTCTGAGGCTGAAAATCATCACTGGCAGGGTAAACAGAGAGGAAAACAGCAACCCGGCTAGTATCGCAAAAATAACTGAACCAACCTGTATGGACATGCCGGTAACGATTAGAAACAGGGGCAAGGTACAGGCCGGCAGGGTCAGACCCAAACGTACCGGCTCGGGGATAGCATCCGCCTGTGGCCATAGACGATATAATTCAAGATGTGGGACGGGCAGGTAGACAAAACGCGATACGATATAGACCGTCGCGATCAGCGCCAGAATGAGACTCGGAAAATAGCCGTTCCAGACAAACGGCGTTGTCAGAAACACCGCCAGCGCCAGCAGTGTGGACAGAAAAGCGCTGCGTATCAGCCAGAGCAGAAAAACCGGAGTAAATAGCCTGGCCCCGGATTGTTGATGCAGGCGCACCGAGAACAGGGTATGAGTCGCCATCGTGCAGGGTTCGTAAAAAGCGAGTAAACCCAACAGAGCCGCTGTAATCAATAAAAGTTCACTCATGTTCCCTTCGGCCTGGGTTGAGCCTCATGAAGCTGAGTTTTACGAATCTGCTCTTCCAGAACGGACTGTAGTTTGCGTGCTGAGGGTAAACGGGTGAATACCAGGCGCCCATCAATGGCAATGGCGGGCGTGGACAGCACGTCCAGGCTGACGGCATAGTCCAGCTCCTGCAGAATGTTGACTTCACGCCAGTGTATGCAGTCCTCGCCTTTTTCGAGGGCAATTTTTTTCAGCAATTCACGAGCGTGGCTGCATTTACTGCAACCGGGGGAGGAAAATACTTCCACGTTAATACTCATACAAAATTCCAGATGGCTGAGTGCGGCTAAATATTAGATACTATAACTATATGTTCTGGAGTTGACTCCAGATCAAGTGTTTATTTAAATAATTTTGGTAACTATTCAGCTTACTGGGGCAGGGTCTCCCATTGCGGTCCAGCTTAACGTTATTCGATGCCATGGGTAACATGTGTAGGTTGGCGCTGAGTCGTGATCTTGATGGCGAAGCCCAACAATTTACTCAATAGGCCTGTTGGGCGACCGAAGGAAGTGCCTGTTGGGCTTTGCGTTGCTCAGCGCCAACCTACATTATTAGCCATTTTCTCAAATGGCTTAAGGTGGGCAAGGGTTGGCGACCCCGCTCCGGTGAGCTGAATAGTTACATAATTTTCAGAGTAAACCCTTGACTCTGTATCTAGGTACGGAGTGTATATTGAACCTTATACGGACAGGAAGTGTCAGAAGCGATACTCGAATTTCGATAATCAGGAGCCAGACAACATGTCTGAAACACCGTCCCAAAACAACAGCCGCTCGATGATCGCGGCTGTCATTGCCGGAATCGGCGCCTCACTCTGTTGCGTCGCTCCACTGGTATTACTCACGCTCGGCATTGGGGGTTCCTGGATCAGCACGCTTACTGCACTTGAACCCGTTCGCCCAATATTTATCGGCATCACCCTTGTCTTTCTCTACCTGGCCTTTCGTAAACTTTATTTGTTACCGATTAGCTGCGATGTCGACAAACCCTGCGCCAAACCTGAAACCCGGCGCAACCAGCGTATTATTTTCTGGGTGCTCAGCAGCTTGATTATCGCTCTGCTGGCATTCCCCTGGTATGCAGAATATTTAATCAATTAAACTCTCCCGCAGAAAGCTGCGGGGTATTAAGTTGTAGGTTGGGTAGAACGAAGTGAAACCCAACAAAACAAGTCTGATGATGGGTTTTGCTTCGCTCTACCCATCCTACTGTTTTTCGCTGCAAGCAGCGGGGAATGACACCCAAAGAGATTAGCCGGAGCCATACCATGCCAAAGAAAATCCTGTTCTTTTTACTGTTCCTGATCGCTGTTAGCGGTTCTTTTTCTCGGATAGCCCAGGCGGGTGAAACAGATTCGATAAAAACGGTGACACTGGCGGTTCAACATATGACCTGCCGAATGTGCCCCATTACCGTGCGTAAGTCATTAACAAAACTTGACGGCGTAATCAGCGCTCATGCCGACCTTGACAGCAAGACGGCTACGGTAAAGTTTGACACGCGCAAAACAAACATAGCCGCACTGATTGCCGCCACCACCAACGCGGGCTATCCTTCTTCCCTAAAACAACAATGATCAAGAAAGGTTTTTTTGAGTCCCAACCAGCCTAACTGGG
>CAZQVV010000136.1:0-6848 GCA_964596835.1 uncultured Thiohalophilus sp.
GAGCAGGACGCGCAGGCCCTGGGCCTGCACCACGGCCATGTTCTGACCACTGGCGCTATAGAGTATGATCAGACCCATACCGGCCAGCAGTAACAGGGCGACCAGCAAGGGCCAGTCGACGTGCAGAGGGATGAAGCGTCTGCGTCGCGCCGGTGAATCATGAAGGAGGGGCGGGTCACTGAAAGGCATCGTCTTTAGGGTCCTTTTTTCAGTAAGTATTGATCCATCACTTTGCGCGCAATAGGGGCGGCGACGGCGCCGCCGCTGCCACCATTTTCAACGATCACGGCAATGGCAATTTTAGGATCCTCAACCGGGGCAAAGCCGATGAACAGAGCATGGTCACGCAATTTTTTTCTGACGTCTTTCTTAATATATTCCTCACCCTGCTTGATGCCGAATATCTGAGAGGTGCCGGTTTTGCCGGCAATGGTATAAGACAGATGGTGGCCGATACGGCGAGCGGTGCCGTGACGGCTGTCTACGACCTTTTCCATGGCTTGAATGATCGTGTTCCAGTTAGCCTCACTGGCCTGGATGGGGGGAGTAATGGCGACCGGGGGAATGATATCAATACGGCTGTTATCCGGGGATCCAATGGCATAGAGCATATGCGGTTGCATGCGCTGGCCGCGACGGCTGAGGGTGGCGGTGATGCTGGCCAGTTGCACGGGCGTGGTGAGCATGAATCCCTGACCGATACCGGTGATCAGGGTTTCACCGGGGAACCAGGGCAAATGGTGGACTCGCCGTTTCCATGCGCGTGAGGGCAGCAGCCCGGGCTTTTCACCGTCAATGTCGATGCCGGTGCGTTTACCCAGACCGAAGCCGGCGAGAAAAGCATGTATGTTATCAATGCCCAAGGCCAGTGACAGGTTGTAGAAATAAACGTCACAGGATTCGACGATGGCGCGGGTTAGATCCGTCTTGCCATGGCCGTTTTTTTTCCAGCAGCGGTAGCGGCGGGGATCATTTTTCAACGAGAACCAGCCGGGACAGTAGAATGCATCAGTCGGCGTGACCGCATGCAGCTCCAGTCCGGCCAGACCGATAAAGGGTTTGATGGTGGAACCGGGGGGATATTGGCCGCGTAGTGCGCGGTTAAAGAGAGGGCGATCAGGCGAGTCGCGTAGTTGGCTGTATTTCCGATTACTGATGCCGTTGACGAACAGGTTGAGGTTGTAGGTGGGGACGCTGACCAGCGCCAGCACTGCGCCGTTACGGGGATCGATAGCCACCAGGGCCCCGGTGTGATTGCCAAAGCTGTTTTCGGCGATAGCTTGCAGTTTCACATCCAGATTCAAGTACAGATTTTTACCGGGGACCGGCAAGGTGCGTTCCAGTACGCGCAGGATTTTCCCCTGGGCGTTGGTTTCGACTTTTTGCATGCCCACGCGGCCGTGAAGCTGATCCTCATAGGCGCGTTCGATACCGGTTTTGCCGATATAGCTGGTGCCGCTGTAGTTGGATTCATCCAGGCTGCGGAGGTCCTCGACGTTGATGCGTCCGACATAACCAATGGCGTGTGCGGCCAGCGCACCCAGGGGATAATGACGGGTCAGCGTGGCGCGTATGTTCACGCCCGGCATGCGGTACTGGTTGACGGCGATGCGGGCGACCTCGCTATCATTGAGCCGGAAACGGAGAGGGATACCTTCGAAGCGGCGTTTGTGACGGCGATTTTTGTTAAAGCGTTTGATGTCTTCTTTGCTGAGGGTGATGAGTTTGCCAATCTGGCGAACAGTTTCATCCACATCGTGCATATGTTCGGTGACCAACTCAAGGGTGAAACTGGGAAGATTCTGGGCCAGCAGGATACCGTTGCGATCATAGATCAATCCGCGCGTGGGGGGAATGGGCAGAATGCTGACCCGGTTGTTTTCCGAAAGCAGAGTGAAATGGCTGAGGTTAATAATTTGCAGATACACCATACGCGCGACCAGGATGAGAGTCAGACTGGCCATCAACACAGCGGCAATGATAAGCCGCTGATTGAAGATCTGCGTTTCCCGCACGTGATCTTTCAGGGTTAGATGCTTGTGATCAGCCATAACTGATAACCTGGTGTGGGCAATACGGGTGGGTCAACATCATGAGAGACTGCCTAATTAACCTGGTAGTGACGCCGCAGGTTGCGCATAAAAACAAACACCGCCGGCCAGATCAGGGCGCTGATCAGTGGCGAGATGAGCGCCATCCAGAAATCCGGTGCTACGCCCTGCAAGCCCTTAATCCAGAAAATGATCAGCATGTAGATCAGGCTTAGAACATAAATGGTAATAGCCTGCTGCCAGAGAGGCACGACACGGATGCGCTGATGCAGGTGGAGAGTCAAAAAGATCACCAACGCCATCACGAGTGCATGCTGTCCCAGCAGGGTATCCTGTAGTACATCGAGCAGCAGGCCCAAACCCCAGGCAACGCCGATGCCGATGCGGTGTGGCAGGGCCATGCTCCAGTAAATGGTTGTCAGCAGCAGCCAGCTGGGCATGAAGGCGTCCAGGCTGGGCGGTAGGGGCAGGATACTCAACAGTATGGCGACGATAAAGCTGAAGGTGATAATCCAGGTTCCCCGTCTGCGCTCATGAATGCTCATGGCGCCTTTCCCTGGGTGCGGGAGCAGGGCGTCTGCATTTTTGCCTGTGACGCATGGGAGGGCCAGACCAATAGTACTTCGCGGCTGCGATCCAGTTTGGCGGCCGGTTTGGCCAGCACCTGGGCGAAGGGCAGTCTGGGGTTGGTATTCACCGTGGTCACACGACCGACGGGATAACCCGCCGGAAACACGCAGCCCAGCCCTGATGTTATCAGTTTGTCGCCCACCCGGATGTCCGCATTATTAGGCAGGTATAGCAGTTTCAGTCGATTGTCGCTACCGGTGCCCACGGCAATGGTGCGCAGGCCATTGCGCGCCACCTGCACCGGAAGGATGTGATCCGGATCGGTGATCAGGATGGCGGTACTGGTGAACGGGTAAATATGAACGATCTTGCCCATGATGCCATTGGCATCGAGCAGAGGCTGATTGACATAAAGATTATTGTTCAGGCTGCCCTTGTTGATGACCACCTGACGGCGGAAGGGATCGAGATCAACCGATAGCAGTTCAGCAACCAACATCCGTTCACCGACGCGCTTGGAGGATTGCAGCAGTTCGCGCAAATGCACGTTTTCTGCTTCGATAAAGGTGAATTTCTGCAACTGTGCCTTGAGAAGCTGGTTCTGGGTGCGCAGGCTGGTATTTTCTTCCTGCAGAGTATGACGGGTGACAAAGGTGTCCGTGGTCCAGTTGATGAAGTTGCTGGGCAGATCCACGAGGTATTGCGCCGGATAGACAATAATGGAAAGTCCGGCGCGAATGCTGCGTACGGTGTCGGTACGGTAGTCCAGCGTCATTAATGTAATGGACAGGACGACCAGCAGGAATAGACGTATTCCACTTGACGGACCTTGGATGAATAACAGTTTAACGGGGCATCTCTCCGATTAAGCAGGCTCCTGGGCTCGTCCTAACCTGGATAAACCACAAGATAAGTACCTTAGAAATAATTTTCTAAAAATGCGCAAAAAATTATTTCTAAGGTACTAAAAACCCACCCAGGTTATTCAAGGTGGGTTTCCGGAAGCTTTTTTTATAGCCAGAAATGAAATCAGTCGTCCGGCTTATTCAACACTGAAGAGATCACCACCGTGCTCGTCGATCATCTCCAGCGCCCGGCCGCCACCCCGAGCCACACAGGTGAGAGGATCCTCCGCGATCAGGACCGGCAGACCGGTTTCCTCCATCAACAAGCGATCCAGATCGTGCAGCAGAGCGCCGCCACCGGTGAGCACCATGCCGCGTTCGGCAATATCAGAAGCCAGTTCCGGTGGCGTCTGTTCCAGGGCGGTCTTGACCGCAGAAACGATGCCGGACAGCGGTTCCTGCAGGGCTTCGAGAATTTCGTTACTGTTAAGCGTGAAACTGCGGGGTATCCCCTCGGCCAGATTGCGGCCGCGGACTTCCAGCTCGCGTACTTCATTGCCAGGGAAGGCAGTGCCGATTTCATGCTTGATGCGCTCAGCCGAAGATTCTCCGATCAGGCTACCGTAATTGCGGCGCACATAGTTGATAATCGCCTCGTCGAAACGATCGCCACCGATGCGCACCGAGGCAGAATAAACGATACCGGACAGGGAAATAATCGCCACTTCGGTGGTGCCGCCCCCGATATCCAGCACCATCGAGCCGGAAGCTTCGGAAATGGGCATGCCCGCACCGATGGCGGCGGCCATGGGCTCTTCAATCAGATACACATCGCGGGCACCCGCACCGGCGGCCGATTCACGGATGGCGCGGCGCTCGACCTGGGTCGAGCCACAGGGTACACAGATCAGTACCCGCGGGGAAGGGCGGAAAAAGCGGGCTTCATGGACCTTGCGAATGAAATGCTGAAGCATTTTTTCGGTTACGGTAAAATCAGCAATTACGCCGTCTTTCATCGGTCGAATGGCGACAATATTGCCGGGGGTGCGGCCGAGCATACGCTTGGCCTCCATGCCGACGGCGGAAATACTTTTCGGTCCGCCGGGTCCACGTTCCTGACGAATGGCGACCACCGATGGCTCGTTGAGTACGATACCCTTGCCGCGAACATAAATGAGAGTATTAGCGGTACCCAGATCAATGGATACATCATTGGAAAAAAGACCACGCAGGCTATCAAACATAATTTTCTATAATCTTTAATGTTATTAAAGGGGATACTTTAATAAAATAGGGGGCCGTTGGGCAAGCAATCATCTTTGGATAAACTAAATATTCGAAGAATTAATGTTTGCGTCACCGTAAATGCCGCCTAAATGCGATCAAGTTCACACAATATTCGAGGCACGCCATGTCATTGGACAAGCAAGACGTAGAGAAAATAGCACATTTGGCACGATTAGACATTAATGAGACCGATGTATCCAATTATGCTCAGAATTTATCCAGTATACTGGATCTGGTTGAACAGATGAATTCGGTGGATACCGATAATGTTGAGCCGATGGCGCATCCTACCGATGCCGTGCAACGTCTGCGGGAAGACGAAGTCAGGGAAAGCAACCAGCGTGAACGCTTCCAGGACATGGCCCCGCAGGTGGAAAATGGCCTGTATCTGGTGCCGAAGGTGATCGAGTGAGCTGCCTGGCGAATCTGCTATAGGGTTTTTATCATTTTTAACATTCCCGCTTAATTTTTCCGTAGGATGGGTAGAGTCCTGAAGTATGAAGGGCGAAACCCATCTTCATGAACTCATCGGACAACTATCCCGAAGGATTGAAGTACATGCACAACAAAACCATCGCTGAATTGTCCCGTGGCCTGCAGCAGGGGGATTTTTCCAGTGAAGAACTGACCCGTCATTTTCTGACTCGCATCGAAAGCCTGGATGGCGCACTGAACAGTTTTATCACGGTCAGCGCCGAGCGGGCACTGGCCCAGGCAAAACAGGCCGATCAATGTCTTGCCAATGGTGAGGCCGGTCCTCTGACCGGCATTCCGCTGGCGCAGAAAGATATTTTCTGTACCGATGGCGTGAAGACCACTTGTGGTTCAAAAATGCTGGATAATTTTATCGCACCCTATAATGCCACCAGTGTGGAAAAACTGAATGCTGCGGGTACGGTCATGCTGGGCAAGACCAATATGGACGAGTTCGCTATGGGCTCATCGAATGAAACCAGCTTCTACGGTGCAGTGAAAAATCCCTGGAACACGGATACTGTGCCGGGCGGTTCTTCCGGTGGTTCGGCGGCCGCAGTGGCCGCGCGCCTGACCCCCTGCGCCACCGGTACGGATACCGGCGGCTCGATTCGCCAGCCAGCCGCCCTGTGTGGTATTACCGGACTCAAGCCGACGTATGGCCGGGTCTCACGCTATGGCATGATCGCCTTTGCCTCCAGTCTGGATCAGGGTGGGCCGCTGACTCGTACAGCCGAAGATGCGGCCATGATCCTGGGCGCGATGGCGGGTTTTGACGAACGGGATTCCACCAGTATTGATACGCCGGTGCCGGATTATACGCTTGGGTTGGAGGCGGGTCTTAAGGGACTAAAAATCGGTTTGCCCAAAGAATATTTCGGCGAAGGACTGGAAGCCGGTATAGGCGATACCGTGCAGGCGGCGATTGAAGAATACAGAAAACTGGGCGCGGAGATCATTGATATCAGCCTGCCCAACACCCATCTTGCGGTGCCAGCCTACTATGTCGTGGCACCGGCAGAATGTTCCTCCAATCTTTCCCGTTTCGACGGCGTGCGTTTCGGTTATCGCTGTGAAAATCCGAAGGATCTGGAGGATTTGTACAAGCGTTCGCGGGGCGAAGCCTTTGGTGCCGAGGTCAAGCGCCGGATCATGATCGGTGCCTATGCTCTGTCTTCCGGTTATTACGATGCTTATTATCTCAAAGCGCAGAAAGTGCGCCGCCTGATCAGCGGCGATTTTAAACAGGCCTTTGAAAAGGTCGATGTGATCATGGGGCCGACCGCACCCACGCCCGCGTTCAAAATTGGTGAGAAAGCCGACGATCCCATCACCATGTACCTGTCGGATATTTACACCATCGCCGTCAACCTGGCCGGTTTACCGGGCATGTCCATCCCCGCCGGCTTCGTCAACGACATGCCCGCCGGTTTGCAGATCATCGGTAACTATTTTGCAGAAGCGAAACTGCTGAATGTCGCGCACAGGTTTCAGCAGGTCACGGATTATCATCAGCAGGCCCCGAAGGGGTTTGAGTAGCAAAATAAGTGTTCCAAATACCCGTACACTTTAGATACTACCGTTCGTCCTGAGCTTGTCGAAGGAAGCTTGTCGAAGGAAG
>CAZQVV010000137.1:0-6788 GCA_964596835.1 uncultured Thiohalophilus sp.
ACCCCAGGGGAGACGCAAACCGTTCGTCCTGAGCTTGTCGAAGGATGAATGGTTTGAACTAAAAATCTTTTGCCTCCTCGCCTTTTTGCGCGGAGTGTTTTGCCTTTAAAATCGCCTGGCAACGTTGCCGATGCAGGGCTTCGGCGATGGCTTTGCCCTGTAAGCCCTGTTCAATGAGCTCATCGGTTTTGACGGCGGCGGCGGCTTGATACGCCTGGCGGAACAGACGCGGCTGTTCAAGCTCGGCATTTTCGTACCCGGTGCGGCCGCGGGAATCGGCTTCGCAGGCGAGCAGAAACTGTTCGAAACGTTCAGGCCGGCGGAAGGCGTCCAGCGCTTCGAGGGTTTCCAGCAGGGTAGCGGGGCGCAGTTCGGCCACGCGGTGATAATGCAGATGATAGCGGGTCACCAGAATCGCCAGCTCCCGATAATCTTTCGGCACTTTCAGCCGCGTGCAGAGTTCTTTGACCAGCGGTACGCCGCGGGCTTCATGACCGATGTGCCGAGGCAGCTGATCGGCGGGGGTGAGGCCTTTGCCCAGATCATGCAGTAGCGCGGCGAAGCGGACGTTGGGTTCCTCTGAGAGTCGTGCGGCTTGCGTCAGCACCATCAGGGTATGCACGCCAGTGTCTACTTCCGGGTGATGTTTTTCGGGTTGTGGGACGCCGAACAGGCGATCGATTTCCGGTAACAGCACCGCCAGTGCGCCGCAGTCACGCAGCACCTGAATAAACACGCCGGGTTGTTGCTCCGTCAATGCGCGCTGCATTTCCTGCCAGACGCGCTCGGCGACCAGTGCCGCCACTTCACCATTGTCCACCATCGTTCGCATGAGCTGCAGGGTGTCATCGGCTACCCGAAAGCCCAGCCCCGCGAAGCGGGCGGCGAAACGGGCGACGCGCAGAATACGCACCGGATCTTCGGCGAAGGCCGGGGACACATGACGTAACAGGCGTGCCTGTAGATCTTTCCGGCCGCCAAAGGGATCGATGATCTCGCCGCTACTTGATTCGGCCATGGCGTTGATGGTGAGATCCCGGCGCGCCAGATCCTGCTCCAGGCTGACATCGGGGGCGGCGTGAAACTGGAAGCCGGTGTAACCGGGCGCGGTTTTGCGTTCGGTGCGCGCCAGCGCGTATTCCTCGTGGGTCTGCGGATGCAGGAATACGGGGAAGTCTTTACCGACCGGGCGAAAACCGGCTTCAAGCATGGCCTCGGGGGTGGCGCCCAGCACTACCCAGTCATGATCCTTGATCGGCAGGCCGAGCAGTCGATCCCGCACGCAGCCGCCGACCTGCCAGATTTCAAAGGCCTCGGTGGGATTCATCACTTCGATAGGAGAGAAAGCAGGTGGCGGCCGACGAAGCCGGTGCCGTCCAGCGGGCAAAGCGTATTTCGTTTCATGGCGTTATCACTTCCGGATTTATCAAGGTTGGCGCCGCAAAGTATAGAGGAAAACGCGGGCAACCAGTATAGTGTTAAATTCAGGTGCAGCCTGCAATTTGACGGCTATACTACTCATTATCCAGAAATTTTTAGTTTTTAAGCGGCAAGGAGAAGACATGAGCTTCAAAGTTATAAGCCCGGTTACCGGGGAACAGATCAAGGAGATTCCTGCCTGGGATGGCGGTCAAATTGAATCGGCTCTGGCTCAGGTCGCAAAAGTCACGCCTGGCTGGGCGGCGACGCCTATGTTCGAGCGTTGTGTGCTGATGCATGAGGCGGGAGCGGTGCTACGCAGAAACAGGGATCGTTATGCCGCCATTATTTCGGAGGAAATGGGCAAGTTAATCAAGGATGCGCGCGCGGAAGTCGAAAAATGTGCGACGGTCTGTGAGTTCTATGCTGAAAAAGGACCGGGATTTCTGGCGGATGAGCCGCTGGCCTCGAATGCCAGTGAGAGCTATGTCGCCTATCTGCCCCTGGGTACGGTCCTGGCGGTGATGCCCTGGAACTACCCGTTCTGGCAGGTGATGCGTTTTGCCGCCCCGGCGCTGGTGGCGGGCAATACCGGGGTGCTCAAGCACGCGTCCAATGTGCCGCAGTGCGCCCTGGCGCTGGAGGAGGTTTTCAACGAAGCCGGATTTCCCGCCGGGGTGTTTCGTAGTTTGATGATCCGCGCCTCGCAGGTACAAAAAGTGATCGAGGATCCCAGGGTGCAGGCCGTGACCTTGACGGGTAGCGAGCCTGCGGGCCGCCAGGTGGCGGCCACGGCAGGGCATGCACTTAAGAAATGCGTGCTGGAACTGGGCGGCTCGGACGCCTTCATCGTACTGGAAGACGCGGATCTGGATGAGGCGGCGAAATGGGCGGTCGCCTCGCGGTTTCTAAACTCCGGCCAGAGTTGTATCGCCGCCAAACGCTTCATTCTGGTTGATGCAATTGCCGAAGACTTTCTGACCCGGTTTAAGGCCAGCGTGGAAGCCCTGCAGGCAGGAGATCCCCTGGATGAGAAAACCACCCTTGCGCCTATGGCGCGCGAGGATCTGCGTGACGAGTTGCATGCGCAGGTGAGTGAATCGATTTCGGGCGGGGCAGTGGCGCTGACGGGCTGTCATCCGCTGGATCGCCCCGGCGCCTATTATGCTGCGTCGATCCTGGATCGTGTGGAGCCGGGCATGCTCGCCTATGATCATGAGCTGTTTGGGCCGGTGGCCATCGTCATCCGCGCACGGGATGAAGAGGACGCCCTGCGCATCGCCAATGATACCCCCTATGGCCTGGGAGGCAGTGTCTGGACCCGGGACAGCCAACGCGGCGTGGCGCTGGCGCGGCGGGTGGAGTCCGGTTGCACCTATGTCAATGGCATGGTAAAAAGTGATCCGCGCCTGCCCTTTGGCGGGATCAAAAATTCGGGTTTTGGTCGGGAGTTGTCGCAACACGGGATTCGGGAATTCGTCAATGCCAAGACTATCTGGGTGAAGTAAGCGCCACGATCAGGCGATCCGCAGGGCCATTTGTTGTGCCCAGCCTGGCCGGATGAACATATCCAGGTTTAGTAAGTGGAGACAAATAAATCACCCCGCCGCAAGCGGACGGGGCATGTCAGAAAAACCCGTCCCACTATTTTTCGTTACTCCGGCCTCCGCCGGGTGAATCGCCGCCAGCGGCGGGAAATGAAGCCCTCAGCGATTAAATTTCGCCCCCTCCTCGTCGGGTTTCAAAGCGTACGTTATTTGTCCGGGTAGAAGGCTACGCTATGACTAATCGGATATATGACCGAGCTTGAATTGGATATAAAATAACCATTCAATAAATAGCCGAGTAAAAACCGGTAGTCGGGATGAGGAAATCTTTATGTGGTATTCAAGAATATTAATGTTGTTGGGTGCAGTCGTGATGCTGTCGGCCTGCGGTGGTGGTAATGGTGCGGTGCCTCCGGTGCAGACTAAGACAACGGCCCCGACGCCTCAAGTGGCCGGGTTAAACGGGATCTGGGACGGCTCCTATAACTCGAACGTGAACGGTCAAACCTGCAATGATCTGCAGGCCCTGATTTTCAATGGCCAGGTGCGGGCTGTATCGAAGTCCTGTAATATGGTGCTGACCGGCAGTCTGAGTATCAAGGGTGATATCGCAAGCGTCAGTTTCAACAGTTTTTCACTAGATGGCAGTAGCCCTAAGGGCACGGCTGGTTTTACCGGGAGCTTTACCGGGAGCTTTACCGCTGGCTCCATTATTGCGGGAACGTATTCGACATCAGGCAAAGACAGTGGCAATTTTACGTTGAATTATAATATCGTTTATGAAAACAATTCTTCATTGAGTAAAGTTGAAGGGAGTTGGGAATATAAATCAGCGTCCGACTGGATTGATTTGAGAATAAGCAATGTAGGCGATATTGTGGGCGCGGATAACAAAGGTTGTTCTTATTCTGGCAACATCAGCATCATTGACCCTGCGTACAATTTATATGCCTACAAGATAACGCTTGGAAATATTCCTAAATTCACATCATGTCCGGATGTAGGAGATTATACCGGCGTCGCCAGCCTTGGTATTACAGCAGGAGCAAAGGGGAGCATGACGGTTCTTGCAGGGAATGATCAGAATGTATTCTTTGCTGATTTTAGTAAGGCAACCGGCACGACCAACTGATCACCAGCGCTCTAAAATCTGAAAATAGTGGGTAGGTTGGGTAGAGCAACGCGAAACCCAACAGGTTGATGATGTCCACTTTCCTGGGTTTCGCACCTGCTCTACCCAGGCTACGGCTATGTTTACGCCTTTTTAATCGAGACCTTTCTTTACTGGTTCCCACGCCGGAGCGTGGGAACGAGAATTTCGAGTCGCATAATCAGTAACCCCATTAGTACGCCTTTTTAATCGAGATCTTTCTAGATAATGATTTTCTCGCCGGGCTTAATCGCAAAATGTTTTTCCAGCGCCAACTCCCGAATCAATCTGTCCACCGCCGCCTGGCCATGTACGGTTTGAATTTCGGCAAGAATCAGCATGGCGCTGTTGCGGTTATAACCGCCACCCAGGCCGGTTTGTATTTTTAATAATTCACGGGCGCGATCAACGGTCATGATAGTCGTATCCGGATCAGTTGGGCTTCGCGGTTGCTTAGCCCAACCTGCACTTTTGTTCAGATTTCAAAGTCATCCAGTTTCCTGGGTACCGCAATGTTTTTAAGCATCACATATTTGGGCATGCCGTTTTTGTAGGGTGGGTAGTCTTCACCCTTGATCAACGGTTCCAGATAAGTGCGGCAGCGGTTGGTGATGCCAAAACCGTCCTTGCTGATAAAGTTGGTGGGCATCATTTTTTCAACGTTGGCGACGCGGGACAGGGGAGCCTTACTAACGGTCCACTTGTACGGTGCGTTGGACACCCGTTTGATGGTCGGCATAATGGCATTGTCGCCTTTGATGGCGAACTGTACCGCAGCCTTGCCCATGGCATAGGCCTGATCGACATCGGTTTTGGAGGCAATGTGACGCGCGGCGCGTTGCAGATAATCGGCCACGGCCCAGTGGTATTTGTGTCCCAGTTCTTCCTGAATCATTCCCGCTACAACAGGCGCGGCACCACCAAGCTGGCTGTGACCAAAGGCATCCTTGAGGCCGGTTTCAGCCAGGAAGCGACCGTCGGGCCAGCACACACCTTCAGAAACCACGACCGAGCAGTAGCCGTATTCCTTAACCTTGGAATCGACCGTAGCAAGGAATTTCTTCTGGTCGAATTTAACTTCCGGGAACAGAATCACAATCGGCAGATCGCAGTTTTCGTCCGTGGCCAGGCCACCGGCGGCCGCAATCCAACCAGCGTGCCGGCCCATGACTTCGAGCACGAAGACCTTGGTGGAGGTTTTACACATGCTGGCCACGTCAAAGCTGGCTTCACGGGTGGAAATGGCAATGTACTTGGCAACCGAACCGAAGCCGGGACAGTTGTCGGTAATAGGCAGATCGTTATCGACGGTCTTGGGTACATGGATAGCCTGAATCGGGTAGCCCATTTTTTTCGACAACTGAGAAATTTTATGGCAGGTATCCGCAGAATCACCGCCGCCGTTATAGAAGAAGTAGCCGATATTATGCGCCTCGAAGACCTCAATCAGACGTTCATATTCACGCCGGTTGTCTTCCAGGCTTTTCAGCTTGAAACGGCAGGAGCCGAAAGCGCCGGAGGGGGTGTGGCGTAACGCCTTGATGGCCGCAGCGGATTCCTTGCTGGTATCGATCAGATCTTCTGTTAATGCGCCGATAATGCCGTTACGACCCGCGTAGATTTTGCCAATTTTATCCTTGTTCTTACGCGCAGTTTCAATCAGACCACAGGCACTGGCATTAATAACGGCGGTCACACCACCGGACTGGGCGTAAAACGCATTCATGGGTTTAGCGTTTGCTTTTTTTCGTGCAGCCATAGAATTTCTCCGTTTCTGGTTAATTTTAAAATTAATGTATTTCAATCTCTTTGGGTGTCATTCCCCGCTGCTTGCAACGAAAAACAGTAGGATGGGTAGAGCGGAGCGAAACCCATCATTACGTTCCAATGTAATGCCCTGCCCGCTTGCGGCAAGATAGTTTATTAGTAAAAATATTCTAAAGATTCAAGTTACCAAAAAACAAAACCCGCACTATGCAGGTTTCGTAAATCAGGCCTTGTCTTCGGTCATTTTGCGATCTCGATCGTGATCGGCCTGTACCTGCAACAGAGTGATAATGCAGTTAAACAGATCATCGTAACGTTCACGGCCGGTCCCGAACTGTTCACGATTGCCATAAAAGAACTGGCTGAAATATTCGCTGTCGCCGGTTTTGGCGAGAATAAAATGACAGGCATCCCGCTCCCAGTAGTGGGCCGGGCATTCGGTCAGCTCACGATCATCCGGATAAATGCGCAGCTCCACATCGGCCATGCTGGTTTCAGTTTCATGGCCATAACGCTCGCGCAGTGTGTCGTGGACAAGTTTGTTTTCAGTATCGGTAAAATCAGCTATCGAACTCATAAATCAGATCTTTTATCAAATAGTTTTCAGGTGGGCAAGGATACTCGATCAGCACAAAAAATACTATTTCCCGGCATGGTTGTGCGAAATCGACGCTTCCAATTCCTGCCGGTTGAGATTGTTCGTCCTGGCCCTTTCGGTTAGGCCTCTGTCCTGAGTCACATCGAAGGAGTCAGGAGAACCCTGTCGAAGGATAAATGACCCCCCCCTTTCGTCCTGAGTCCTTCGGCTTTGCTCAGGAGAGCCTTGTCGAAGGATAAATGAACCCCCCCCCCGTTCGTCCTGAGCTTGTCGAAGGAAGCTTGTCGAAGGAAGCTTGTCGAAGGAA
>CAZQVV010000138.1:0-6610 GCA_964596835.1 uncultured Thiohalophilus sp.
CAACCCAACCTTTTGCATCGGTGCCGCCAAGATGAAAGTCTGAATCCGTGAAGGCATCCAGCACCGCGTCCCGCTCGACATAGCGCCAACCAAAATATACCTGCCAGTCACCATGTTTGCTGATCCGAGGCCAACCCAAAGCGAATTTTACCCGATAAGCTGTGGTCTGGGGTTTGATATTACTACCATTAAGACGACTGACTTCTTTCTGGTTAAAGGCCAGGTTTTTGGCATAATCCGCCGTTAGCATCAGGTGTACAGGAGCAAAACCTGAATAATCATATTTCGTTGTCAAATTCAGAATTTTGAATTTTGAGGCCAGGCCTACCAGTCGGGCTGTCGGGGTCGTTTCATTAACACCATGACTAATGACTCCCAACGTATTCCCTTTCTGAATGAATGGGGGGGCTGACCAGTCGGTTTCTCTACTTCCTAATGCATTAGGAACTCCCTGCACGTTTCTGTAATCATAATAAGCCACCGCAAATTGGAGATGAGACCGATCTTTAAACTTCAGATCGCTACCGATCTGGGCACCGAGCAACCATTTATCCGGATAACGGGCAAATTCCTGCAGCGGAAAAACACCCAGGGTAAGAAACATGCGTTTATCCTGTTCACGCAAATGATTCTTCCCATCCAGACTAAATTGAAACTTCGAAGCCAGCCCTTCGAAGTTCAGATCGTGATCGTAGACCAGATCGGTTGAAAACCAGGGATTGGGAAGACGCCCCCCCCAAAGAGTCATGGAAGGAAATCCATCCGAATTAGCATAGTCGTATTTAAGATATGCCTGATCGATACTCAAAGAATAACGGCGACCATATCCCCCCAGTGTCTGGTTAGTGGAAACTGGATCCTGAGGATTACCCGTGGCCAAACGAAAACCCGCCTTGAGGTTGTTCGTAACTTTGGCATCAATGCCCAGACGCATGCGTATGCGCAGACGATTTCGATCCTTGACGGTATTCAAATAGGTTTTATTTCCTGTTTTGAGCAGACCGCCTTTTTGATTGATCCTCAGCCAGTCATAATACCCTTGGGGATTGTTGTCAGGACTAAAAAAATCACCTTCATAACGCAAGCGGAAGTCACCTTTGAATTTGAATCGCTGCGTCCAGTCCGGCAGGGCGCCAGGGATACCCCAACGCTCTTTTTTAGCCCGTGCCATCACATCCGCGACGACATCCGCACGTAATTCAGTACGCACCTGCTCGCGTATTTTATCGCGTACAAATTTTGGCACATAAGGTATACGCACGACATCTTTAGTGCCTTCCGCCTCTTTTTTCTCTTTTTCCTTAAACTCGGTTTCAGCCTTGCGCTCTGCATCTGCAATCAAGGTCTTTGCCCTTTCCCCTGAAAGAACACCATCTTTTACCAAAGCATTAATCAAATCAATGGTTGTATTTTTTAACTTCATCAGATCCTCCTGCTGCCCGGCGTAGGAAGAGGTTGCAAAAGTTACCAGCATTACAAACGGCAGAATGCGACAAACACTTTTCATCATATAATCCAGATATAAGGTTAAAACAAGGGCTAAATTAAGCCGTCCCGCAGCAAGCTGCGGAGTATTAAGTTGCAAATCGGGTAGAGCGAAGCGCGAAGTCCATCCTACCGTCTTTCGTTACAGGCAGCGGGGAATTAAATTCGTGAAGACAACCGGTATTCGATTGGCAATCGCAGATCTCCCGGCATGGTCGCAGAAAAGGATATATCCTCAATGGTTGCAATTAATTTTTTGTCAATTTTCTTTCGCCCGGTGGATGTCACCAGCACGACCTTACTCACCTGCCCCGTTACATCGACCCAGACATTCGCTCTCACCGAATAGGCGAAGCTTCGTAACTCATCAACCTGCGCCAGTGCATCTTCAATCTTATGCTGTAACTTGCTCGCGTACACAACCTTCGGATCACCAGCGCCACTGAGCAGACCACGCCCACCCTTGCGGCCAATCAGCCCAAATGCATCGCTGCCCGCGCCCCCTTCAGCATCCAGGCCCAAGTCTCCGACCGGAGGGGGAATGGCATCCGGTATCTTGTCCATAGGTTTCGGCTCAGGAATATTGACCTCTTGCTGTTTTACCTTCGGCTGGGGGGGTTTCTCAATTTTCGGGGGTGGGGGAGGAGGCTTGAGCAGCGTAATTTGCTGTATTTTCCTTTCAGGCGCATGTTTGTTCGCTTCCATAAAACTTTTAATTAACAGGGTTGCGCCGATACCCACTGCAACCACAAATGCTGCACCCAGCATTCCAGGCAGGCGTTTTTTCCATTTGGGAGAGAGCATTGGCGATCACTTGACCAGTTTCTGGGTCACCAGTCCAATCTGGGTGATATCCAGACGGCCCAGCATATTCAGTACCTGTATGACCAGTTGGTACTGCACTTGCGCATCGCCTTTGACCACCACGGGCAGGTCCGGGTTCGCAGCCTTGTACTGACGCAACGTCGCTTCCAGTTGTTGGAGAGAAACCGGGTAGGTATCCAGATATATGGTGCCATCGGCAGTAATGGTGATCGCCTTGGTCTGCGACTTGGCAATGCTGGGCGTGTTACTGGCCTTGGGAAGATTCACCATAATCCCCTGCACCGTGGCCGTGGTCATGATGATAAATATCACCAGCAGCACATAGGCCAAATCCAGCATGGGCGTAATGTTGATTTCATCGTAAGGCTCATTCTCGGCCTGCATTTTCATTATGATATTCCTTTATCGTCTAGCTATGCTGTTCGGCAATTTTGGCGACAAACTCATCCACAAACACATGCATGTCGGCTGAAATTTCCTTGATACGCGAACCCAGATAGTTGTAACCAAAGAGGGAGGGGATTGCCACCGCCAGACCGGCGACGGTTGCCGCCAGGGCGGCGGCAATCCCCGGTGCAATGGCATTGACATCGACGTTACCCGAGGCGGCAATCGCGGCAAAAGTAATCATCACCCCGATGACGGTTCCCAGCAACCCCAGAAAGGGTCCACCAGAAATGGCAATGGTCAGCAGCACCATCAGGCTGTTGATCTTCTGGTTTTCCCTTACCATCCTAGCGTCCATGGTCGCGCGAATGGCATCAATCGCCTGCGGCGTCAGCGTCAGCGTGACGGCGCCCACCGCCTTGGGCATGCGATTGTGCATTTCCTGCACGCCTACATGATAAACATGGTAAATATTTGAATTTTCGAACTGGCTGTGCTTGCCGGACAAAGCCATCAGCAAGGGCGATTCCTGTTCTTCCGTGTCTTCGCCATCATTCGTATCAAGGTTATCCATATCACTACTGCCGAGGCCTGTAAACTGCGCAAGGAATGCCCGGTTATCCTTCATCGTGCTGCTAACCACAATGGCCTTGGAAACCATCACCACCACACTGATGGCAAACATGATGATCAGCACAATAATCACCACCCAGCCATCCGTAGTGACATTATGCATGGTAGTCACAAAATAGGAGGGTGTTTCGCCACTATCCTGCTGCCCGTCTTCACCGTAGACGAGTACTGTTGAACCTGGCCCCTGTCCCTTGACAGCGAGCCGGATCATATCTTGCGTCAAAGCTGTTTTTGCAATTTCCAGCTCATCCATTTCACCAGTAAAACCTGATTTGACCCCGGCACTTGCCTCGCTGCCAGTATCTGCACCTACCGTAATCGCACCTGCCATTTTCGGAATAGTGGTTTCTACATAGGCTGTCTCCGTTCCATCCATGAACAGGCTCAGTTTGTTACCTTTTATAACCAGCGCCACATGATGCCATGTGCCTTCCGTCAAGGTGGTATTGTGGGCCGTTTCAACCACATTGTCGGCCCCATTTTCCAGGCGAGCGTAAATCTTGTCACCATCAACGGCCAATTGTAATTTGTTATCGGAAGATTGCCGCGAAAAAATGATGGCCTGTTGCGCCTTGTCCGTTTTTATCCAGGCGGACATTGACCAGCCTTTTGCCGGATCCATCGCCAGAGAAGGTGAATCAGCAATTTCAAACATACCCGTGCCATCGAATTTGACTCCCCCCCCGATCAGAGAAGAGGCGGCCCTTTTTGCCGTGAACGAAGTGGAATGATTGGCATAGGCCGTACTGTCATGAAGCAGCGAAGATTTGCCATCAAAGTGATAGACCAACGCATCTCTGACCGGCAGTACGCCGCTTTCATCGCCCGCAGCCACCACCGTCCCCGAATTATTGCCGTAATACATCCAGATTTTCTGCTTGTTGCTGTTAGCAGCAAGCTTGGGGATCTGCACCCAGATCAGGGCCATCTCGTTCACAGGATCAAATTTTTCGATATAGTATTTCAGCGGGGTAACATCGTCACTCGTCAGAAAACGAATATCTTCCCCTTTGGGAGACACGTCCAGAAAATAACTGAAGTTACCCGTATGCAGACGCACCAGAACCATGGCATTGTCCAGCGGTCCGCTGGTCACAACCGAGCGGGTATCCAGGGTCAATTCCTTTCGATAGGACCAGTCATCGTTCCACCAGGCATTGGCAACCAGCGGGAACAGCATGAGAACAAGCAGAATTATTCGGTTAGGTAGCATAGGTTTTATTTTTCTTCAGGCTTATCTTCCAGACGCCTATTTTCTTGCAAGTTTGTTTCAGTCTTATGACAGACTGGATTTATCTTTTGATGTGTACTACGGCGTCAGCATGGCAAACGCGAAGTAAATTCCTGAAAGTGACTTGAAGAATAGCAGCCTGATGAACCTGAACCCAGAACAAAGTGTCCTTGCAAAAGATAAACCAAACACGACAAAATAAAGAAAGAAATGACAGATACCGTCGTTCCAGTATATTTTTCACCCTTCGGGCACAGAGCCGAAATCTATGGTCATAATCCATTTGTTATTTCATTTCGTTTCCGGCTTCTTCCCTTGTTAGGGTTCTGCTTAACCCGCTTCTTTATACAACTCAACTTCCTTATCAAGTCGAGAGCCGAGTCGATCTTTTTCTAATTCAAGATCATAACGTGCCTGCAAATTCATCCAAAAACGGTCTGACATTCCAAAAAACTTCGAAAGGCGGAGGGCTGTATCAGCAGTAATTGAGCGCTTGCCATGAACAATCTCATTAATACGGCGTGCCGGTACACTCGTAGCCTTGGCGAGTCGGTACTGGCTTATACCCATAGGCTTAAGAAATTCTTCTAGCAGAATTTCGCCTGGATGAATTGGAGGTAATCTTTTGTCTCTCATATTAACCGCCTAATGATAGTCAACTATCTCAACATCAGCCGCTTGACCTGATTCCCATCGAAAACATATTCGCCACTGGTCATTCACACGAATGCTGTACTGACCTTTACGGTTTCCCGAAAGCTTTTCCAGACGATTCCCCGGCGGCGTTCGAAGGTCCTCAATTAGATCGGCACCATCTATCAGATCTAATTTTCGTTGGGCAAGTTTTTGAAGTGGCAAAGAAAACCGCTTAACTCGCTGTCGCTTAAATATCCTCTCGGTACTCTTGTCTTGAAAGGATTTGATCATGGAAGAAATAGTAACGCGTCACGCTAATATTGTCAAACGTTACTAATCGGTGAATCAGGACTCTAACAACTCAATTCAACATTGAGAAAGCCCATCGGGGTATTGCCAAAACCGGAGTTTTCCCTCTGGTTCCCACGCTCCTGCGTGGGAACCCATACTCTCACCGACGGCTTGATTCCAGTATGCATTCCCACGCGGGAGCGTGGGAACGAGGAACATCTAAAATTGTATCGGGCGACCAGAAAAGCTGTTGGGCTTCGCGTTGCTCTGCCCAACCTACCATACTGCCCATGATACTATTCATTTTATTTTGCCGGCGGGCCTGGTGCCGGGGACGCTGGTGGTCACACCTCCGCCAAAGCCGATCAGTTCAACATTGAGGAAGCCCATCGGGGTGTTGCCAAAGCCAGAGTTTTCGCTGACTTTACCGATGCTGCTGGTGGATTCCTCGGCCACTTTGTTGCTTGAGGCGGAGAGGTTACTGACGCCGGTGAGACCGGCGGCGAGGCTGACGGAGGCGGTGGGCACGCCAACGGACACGCCGCCGATATCGATGTTACCCGCGCCAATAATCGTCGGGGCGCCCAGGGTAATGTTATTACCCCCGATTCCTGCATCCCCGGCGTCGATCTTGCCCTGGGGCGCAAACAGGTAGACATCACCAGCTTTCGTCTTGCCCGATGCGAAAGTACGAATGCCGCTACCCTTCACAGCAGGGGGGAATTCAATATTCAGGTTGCCCTTGCTGTCAAAGGTAACGATCGGCGGCGGCGCTGCCAGCGATGACTTGGCACCGCGCCCGGCATTGATATTACCTTTAGAAGCAAACAACATGATGTCGCCCCCGCCGAGAGTAAATACCCGTGAAACGTTCACCGCCATGTCATCTCGGACAAAGGCATCGATCTTGCCCTCGCGCTGAACGATGACTCCCAGTTTATCCACAGGCTTATCTAGCCCTGCGCTGGAAGCCAGCCCGGCATTGACACCGCCTCCTGGCGCCAGTAACTGAATATTACCCCCGTCAACGGTGCTAACCTGGCTGAAGTACATTTTGATGTCGCCGGCATAGCTGCCGGGAAACAGGCTGGCAATGGCATCGTAGGCAGGCTGATAGAAATT
>CAZQVV010000139.1:0-6567 GCA_964596835.1 uncultured Thiohalophilus sp.
TGAGCCGACATACACATCCAGCATGCGTCCCTGGCGTTTACGTCCCACTTAATATTCCTTTGGATCGAACTCGGCTTTCCGCCGCGGGACAACGGACAGATCCATGTCCAGAGCAGCCAGCACCCTGATCACAGTGTCGAGCTTTGCTGTGGTCACACCGTTCTCAAGATCTGAGACCAGGGCCTGGCGGATGGACGCTTTTTGGGCCACATCAACCTGCCGCAAGTCCAACTTCTTGCGTGCCAGGCGTATAGCCGCGCCGAGATCCAGGTTGCTGCGTATGATATTTCCCATTGCTCTACCCTGCTTATACGATTGGCCGTATAATAATCTTATATACGCTATAGAAGATAATGTCAACGTATACGCTAGATCGGATAAATTAACGATTACTAATTTAGCCTATCCTCGCCGTTTCCGGGGCTGCTAACCGGCCGGAATGAGCCGGGGTAATTGTCGAAAATCATTCAACGTTATCGAAACTACACCATTTTTAGATCTTGTATCGAAAAATACTGTTTGAGCTTACCGCCCTATGTACACGGACCACGGCCTCGCGCTCATGACCGAGCTCCCGGCTGATTATGAGTCGTGCCTCGCGGTCGGCCTTGCGCTGTTCCGGTGTCAGTGCCTTTGATTCAGGCCCACCGACGGCAGGACATTTCCAGCCAGTCGGCGTGCTTGGTTGAGTACGTCCCGCTGTTCCTCCGCGGCGAGCCGCGGTCGAAAGCCTCAGCTTACGCGGGACTCTCCCTGGCTGTCTCAACATTGATCGGTATGGAATGGAATGCACTTACGTATGCCGCCATACCGTATGGAACGTCCGTAATGAACACAAAAAAGGCCGTTGGTTGAATAGGATATGACCATCACTGAACAGTTACTCGGCGATATCGTGTCCCCCGAATTCGTCAGCAAAGTGAGTCAGGCCACCAAGAAGGTAACAAACTCATTGCTTGAAGATCCTGCAGAAGATCTTCGTCTCGAACTTGCAAATATCGATAAACAAATATCCAGGGCCATGGATCTGGCAATAAAACCAGACAATCCTGACCCTGCGCTGAAGAAAATAAATGAGTTAGAAATACAACGAAAACTCCTGGAAGATCACATTGTCCGTCTGGAGCTTGAGTACTCCATGCAATCGGCGCTCGCCAGCATCACCGAGACGCAGGTATCTGGCATCCTGAACAATTTCACGGAAAATTTCCGGTCGATACCGAAAGGACGCTAGAAAGAATCTATCAGACCCATGGTCGAGCACATTGTGCTCGATCCAGAGACTTTAGATTGCTGTATCCACCACCGATTTGTCGTGGATGACAGGCTAAGTTAGCGTCCCCAAGGGGAGGTGTGCCTATTCCTGTTTTGCGAGTCGTTAGTCATTTCCTGCTTACTTTCAATAAGATGAAGCGGATCAGGTTCCCAGTTGACGTGAAAATCAACATCCGATCATGTGAACTTCAATCTGGCTTATTGCCATTGGTTTTGTCTTCGGATGTGATAGTTTACCTGGATTTAATTAATAATCATCAATAGTGTCCTTGATTAAAATCTATATGCCACCTATTTTGTCTCTCTAATAGAGACAGGATAAGAGCATGGACGCCTTGCTTGAACAACTGATCGCCGATTTCCACGAACGTTCGTTACCCGCCCCCACTCACCGTGACGCAGAGCTTCCCACGCTATCCGGCAAGATTGATGCCGTCATCGGGATGCGCAGGACTGGCAAAACCTGGTTTCTGTTTCAGACGATGCAGCACTATCTGGAGCAGGGTATTCCCAGGGAAACCATGCTCTACCTCAACTTTGACGACGAGCGCGTGCTACCCATGACGGCGGCAGAACTTGGTCAAATCACTGAGACCTACTATCGCCTGTTCCCCGAGCATCGGGACCGAACCTGCTATTTCTTTTTTGATGAAGTGCAGAATATTTCCGGCTGGGAAGTATGGCTACGACATCTGGTGGATACTGAGCAGGTTCAAATTGCAGTCACCGGATCTTCTGCAAGGCTGCTGAGTCGGGAGATCGCTACTGCCCTGCGTGGACGCTCTCTCAGCACAGAGATATTTCCCTTCAGCTTTCAGGAAGCATTGGCACATGAAGGAATAGAAGGGTTTCCGGCACCACGACCGGGAGCCAAAAAACGCGCCCTGTTAGAGAATCGTCTGCGCCGTTATTTGCTTAATGGCGGTTTCCCGGAAGTTCAAACGATTTCGGACAACCACCGTATCCGCATTTTGCAGGAGTATGTCGACGTCGTCATCCTGCGAGACATCGTTGAACGCTATCAGATCGGCAATATCCTGCCACTGCGCACGCTCATCCGACACTTGCTCGCAACGCCCGCGATTCTGTTCAGTGTCAACAAATTCTATAACGACTTGAGGTCACAGGGTTTGGCCTGCGGCAAGAATACGCTGCACGACTACTTTGAATATCTGCAAGACACCTACCTGATCTATCCTGTCTCAATTCATTCGCGCTCGGAAAGGAGAGGACGGGTCAATCCTCGCAAGGTCTATGTCATCGATACAGGGCTGGCCAATGCTGTCCTGCATCGACCGCAATCAGACTGGGGACGACTACTGGAAAACTTTGTCTTTATGGAGTTGAGAAGGAAAGGACTGGCTATCGAATACTACCGGACCGGGAATGGATTAGACGTGGATTTCATTGCCACCGATCATCGTGATGCACAAGCGCTCTACCAGGCGTCGCCGGAACTACGCGATGAACAAACACGCAAGCGAGAGGTCAGGGCGTTGACCTCCGCCATGCAGGAAACCGGAATAAAAGGCGCAACGATTGTGAGCCTTGATACTGAAGAGCAGATAAAAACCGATGCCGGAGTCATTAACGTAGTGCCTGCCTGGCGGTGGGCCTTGCAATAGCTTATTGCGGGACAGGGTGGGCGTCGCCGGGGCAAGGCGATAAATACCTGAGGAGAATCAACCTGAAGGCAACCTGCGCTTCTTATAAGATACAGAGGAAGCCAGCATGCCAACAGAGAGGTTGTCCATGAGAAAGATCAAAGAAGTGCTGCGGTTAAATGCCAGTGGCATGAGTAACCGGCAAATTGCAAAAAGCTGCGGTATCAGTCGTCCAACGGTTTCAAAATACCTGGATCGGGCATCTGAGGCTGGATTATCCTGGCCTTTGCCATCAGATTTGAGTGATGCAACATTAGAACAGCAGCTATATCCGAGTCCTCCTGCGCGGGTGGAACGGGATCGAACACTGCCTGACTGGCCCGTTATCCATAAAGACTTTAAACGTAAGAATGTCACCCTGTTCCTGCTTTGGCAGGAATACCGGGAGCAACACCCCAAAGGGTATCAGTACAGCTGGTTCTGTGAACACTCCCGACATTGGCTGGGTAAACTGGACCTTGTCATGCGCCAGAACCACCGTGCTGGAGAAAAGCTATTTGTTGATTAATATGCGGATCACACCATACCGATCGTGAATCAGCATACTGGAGAAATCCACGAAGCCCCGATCTTTGTGGCCGTGCTGGGGGCATCCAATTATACCTATGCAGAAGCGACCCGAACCCAGAATCTGTCAGACTGGATCGGTTCGCGCCAACGGACGTTTGACTTTTTAGGCGCTGTGCCTGAAATCGTTGTGCCGGATAATTTACGCAGTGGTATTAGCAAAGCGCATCGGTATGAGCCGGATATTAATCCTACCTATCAGGAGTTTGCCCGTCATTACGGCGTTGCCATTATACCGGCACGGGTACGCAAACCCCAGGACAAGGCCAAAGCTGAAGTAGGCGTACAAATTGTGGAACGCTGGATATTTTCTTTCTCATTATTAACCTTAAGTCCCAATATGGTCGAATCCCTCAAATACATCCTGAACAATGTTTTCCAGTCCCTGAATCTCATCGTCTGTCAGGGCGGAGAAATCCTTTTCACGTTTCCTTTTCGACAGTGTGCCGTTATTCTGGCGAATGAACAGGATAAGATTCTGTGCCAGTCGATCCGGCATCTCGATCATCTCCATGATTCTGGATATGGCTTCATCATGCCGGCGAAGATAATCAATCTCTCGGGGTAGATCGTGCTCAACCGTGTGCTGGAGACAGGCGTAAAGAAATTCCGCCGCCTGAGTACAATCGAAATAACGGTAAAGGTCAGCGGTATCGTTTAGTACCTCGACGTTACGGTCAGTCGTGGGACGCCATTCGATAAAATTCATCAAGGGCGCTGAATGTGCCTGCAACGTTTTGCGGTAATCATCAATCCGATCCAGCATAACAGAAGAAACAGGGAAGACCATGCCTGGTGGTGTGTACTTGCGCGCTGCCAGGACATGATGAATCAGGCAACGGTGCACGCGTCCGTTGCCATCTTGAAACGGGTGAGCGTAGATAAAACCAAATGCAGTCGCGGCTGCTTGCAGAATGGGATCAAGCCCGTCATCCCGCATCCGGCTATTTGCATCCAGCATGCCATCGCATAGATCCCCGAGATCCTCTGGACGAGCACCAATAAATTCCGGCAAAGGATCACCGACGTGATCGCGCTCGCCAAGGAACACACCATCAGGGCGCAGGCCAGGGAATACAAACCGCGTATCCTTGATCAGGACCCTATGAAGTCGAACGATTTCTTCGAGTGTAAGCTCATTTTTCCCCGCCTGGAGAACAGCCTTTCCCCAACGTTCCAATCGGTTGCGCGGCGCGCGGTCACCTTCGATCTCGAAGCTCGCACGACTGTCAGCCAGTAGCAGGAAACTGGCGGCCCGCGTGACGAGGTGTTGGCCTGTGCGACCTACGGTCTCTGCGGCGTGTTCTGCCAATCCCAATGCGGCGAATGCTTCAAGCTGCTTCGTTCTGCGTATAACCGGACACCAGTCAGCGCTGCCAAGTAAATTATCTCGCACTTTGTGACGCCTCGAGAGCTTTGCCTTTCCAGTGAAATAGGCTCTGGCATCCAACGCATCGACTGCTGTGACGTTGGGCGCGTCTTCAATGTCCAATGTCTGCCCTGTCAACAATTCATAGAAGAACCAGGCACGTCGTGTCTGCATACCGCTGGGCGTGGATCTGACATACGCTTCCAGATCAGCTTTGGACTCTGCTTCAAAGGCACGCTTTAATATCAGTAGGTCGATATTTTCGTGGCGCAGGGCAAAGGCCAGATGATCGGAAAACTGGTTGCCAGGTTGGTAGCGTTTATCGAAAACGCGAAAACCACCTTCCTCTCGCTGACTACCTCCAATATGTTTTTCGGAGACACAGCTTGGTTGCCGAACGGGCGTATGAAGGCCGAGCGCCTGGACGAGCGCCGCCCAGCCGACGAGTTGTGTCCCCTTTGGAACGGTCTCCTCCTGGAAGCTGACTGGCATTTCTAATTTAAGGAGCATAAGTCGAAAACCTGTCGCGCTTGTCGAAAATCAGCCGAATTATAACAATAACATCGAAAAATATACACGCACTTTATCGAAAAACGTTCATTACTATCGAAATACGCAATATATTGGCTTAACATCGAAAAACACGTTATTTAGCATCCGGATTCAGCGACAGTATACCTATTTCATTATAACCAGACCTCCCCTGAGCCTTATGATGGATGTTGAGTCATGAAATTTTCATTGCCATTCTGATTATCAAATTAAAATATCCAAACGTCCGGAACAGGGTGAATTTACCTATTGAGACAGAAATTTTAAAGACCTTCTTAGACAATAGATGCTTAAGACCAGGTAAAATTAGATTACCGCTCATTCTTACGGATGTCTTCCCAGGAATTTAGTACCTGAACACCTGTTGGGAGGAAATCATTTACATTTCTGGTTACAACCGTTAATTTATGTACCAATGCTGTGGCCGCAATTAATGCGTCACGTTCAGATTGTGGATCTGGTACATGCAGCTTTGCACATTGCAGGGTAACGTCTACGTCAATCGGTAAAATCCGACCTTCAAAACGAGGCAAGATCTCGTTATCAAGCCAGGCTCTTAATAAAGCGCCTTGCTTTTTATCTTTGCGTATTTTTAGCAACACACCGTGTTCTATTTCAAGGATGCTTATGACCGATAAATAAATTCGGCTTGTTTTTCTGTGTCAAATTTATGAGGCACACCTTTGGGTTTCTTGTAACTAAAACCATGTTGATGTAACCATTTATTTAAACCCGGAATACTATATTCGATGCCATAGGTTTCCTTGATATAGACAATAATTTGATGCTGGTGTAAATAGGTTTTTCCGCATAAATGATGGACTAAGCTCTGAGTCTCATCGTTAGATAAATATCCATCAGAGCCGCCACTTTCGAGAGTTAGTTTTGCGCTTTGAATGAAATCATTGAGGTGGCGAACGATGCTTGCTTCATGTTTTCTTAATGCTTGAGCTATCATGATTGAAGACCAACCTTCATCTGATAGCAGTACAGCTTTTATTCGATCACACTCACGTTTATCCCGACACTTTTTGTGTCGGAGCTCTAACGCTGATTTTTCTTTTTGGCTGAGAGTGAGATTTATCATATAGGCCTATGATGATCTCTTAAAATAAAAAAGCAAGTCATAAATCACGCATT
>CAZQVV010000140.1:0-2581 GCA_964596835.1 uncultured Thiohalophilus sp.
GCCCGTCCAGCGTTCAATCAGCGCCTCGGTACAACTGGAATGGTCTTCCAGCAACCTGTCCGCTACTCTCGCTACTTGTTCCACCAGTAATTGATCCCGTTGCAGATCAGCAATTTTTAATTGTAGCAGGCCGGTCTGCCGGGTTCCCAGAATTTCACCGGGACCCCGCAGGGCCAGATCCCGGCGGGCAATCTCAAAGCCATCACTGGTTTCACGCATCACCCCCAGACGTTCACGCGCCTGCTGTGAGAGTTTTTTATACATCAGTACACAAACACTGGCCTGCTCACCACGCCCCACCCGGCCACGTAGCTGGTGCAGTTGCGCCAGCCCCAGCCGTTCCGCATTTTCGATAATCATCAAACTGGCGTTGGCCACATCCACGCCGACTTCGATCACCGTGGTGGCCACCAGCAGATTGATCTCGCCCTGCTTGAAAGCCTGCATCACGGCTTCTTTTTCCGCTGCCTTCATACGCCCATGCACCAGCGCAATCTTTATGTCGCTGAGTGCTTCCTGTAATTTCTGCGCGGTATCTTCGGCGGCCTGGCATTGCAGGGCCTCGGATTCTTCAATCAGGGTACAGACCCAATACACCTGCTTGCCTTTCTGGCAGGCACGATGCACACGTTGCACGATCTCGTCACGGCGCGATTCGGGGAGCACCACGGTTTCAACCGGCTTGCGTCCCGGAGGCAATTCGTCAATGATCGAGACATCCAGATCGGCATAGGCCGCCATACTCAGGGTGCGGGGGATGGGCGTGGCCGTCATGATCAACTGGTGGGGATAACGGTTCCCGTCCCGCCCCTTTTCTCGTAATGCCAGCCGCTGGTGTACGCCAAAACGGTGCTGCTCATCCACCACCACCAGCCCCAGGCAGGCAAAATCGACGTCCGTCTGGAAGAGCGCGTGGGTGCCCACGGCAATCTGGCTCGCACCGTCGGCCAGCTCGGCCAGCGCCTCTCGACGCTGAGCGGCTTTAAGTTTGCCCGATAACCATGTTACCCGGATATCAAGTGCCTTCATCCAGTGTTCAATGTTATGAAAATGCTGCTCCGCCAAAATTTCAGTGGGCGCCATGATCGCCGCCTGGTACCCCTGCTCGACGGCTGACAGGGCGGCCAGTACGGCTATGACGGTTTTGCCCGAGCCGACATCGCCCTGTACCAGTCGCTGCATGGGGCGCGGCTGCTGTAGATCTTCTTCTATCTCCGTATATACGCGCTGTTGCGCCACGGTTAATACAAACGGCAGAGCATTGATAAAACGCTGTGCATGGATTCCGGCTTTCAACACGGGGGCAACATGTTGTCGCATCCGGTATCGTAACTGCCGCAGACTCAGGTAATGCGCCAGCAGTTCTTCAAAAATCAAACGCTGATAAGCAGGGTGCCGCGCGTCCTGTAAATCGCTGATGCGGGTGTCGGTGGGCGGTTGGTGAATGAACAACAGGGCCTGTTTCAACGTGGGCATCTGTTTTTCCGCCAGCAGGGTGGGGGGCAGTAGTTCCGCCAACGGTATTTTATCCTGCGCCAGATATTCAATTAGCTGCGTCATCAGTTTGCGCAAACCGATCTGATGGAGTCCCTCGGTCACGGGGTAGACCGGCGTCAGTGTTTTATCGGTTTCAGGTGGGGCTTCGGGTTCGGAGGTATCCGGGATCAGCCGGTATTCAGGATGCACCATTTCCAGCGTCTGCGGACCGCGCCGGACTTCGGCAAAACATCGAAGTCGTACGCCATGCGCCAACTGCTGTTTTTGCTGGTTTGAAAAATGAAAAAAACGTAACAGAATGGATCCGCTGGCATCACTGATCTGAACCAGCAACATGCGTCGACGGCCGAATTTTATTTCACTGAGATCCACCGTGCCTTCAACCAATACTTCTTCACCGGGATGCAGGCTACCGAGTGCGCGTATCCGACTGCGATCCTGATAGCGCAGGGGCAGGTGAAACAAAAGATCGGAGAGACTGGCAATATTCAGCTTTGCCAGCCGTTCGAGCATTCGCGGTCCAACGCCCTTGAGAGAGCGTAAGCTGTTTGCTTCTGTCATAGTATCAAATCCATTTAATACTCATGCGATAGGCCCAGCAGGCTCAGGGTAAAACCATCACCGCATCCATTTCAACCGGCGCGCCCTTGGGCAGGGCGGCGACACCGACCGCCGCGCGTGCGGGATAGGGTTCGTTAAAATAAGAGGCCATGACTTCATTCACCAGCGGGAAGTGATTGAGATCGATCAGAAAGACATTCAGTTTGACGATATCATCGAGCTCCCCCCCGGCCGCCTGACAAACCGCCTGAAGATTATCAAATACACGATGGATCTGCGCACTCATATCCCCCTCCACCAGCTCCATGGTTTCCGGCACCAGTGGAATCTGTCCGGAAAGATAAACCGTGTTATTCACCTTCACCGCCTGCGAATAGGTACCAATCGCCTGCGGGGCATTCTCAGTCTGGATGATTTTTCGATTCATGGCTTTTTACCTTTTAATAATGTCAGGGACGAGAATAAACTACCCCGCTGCAAGCAGCAGGGAATAGCACCCAAAGAGATTACTAATGGGGTTACT
>CAZQVV010000140.1:2681-6536 GCA_964596835.1 uncultured Thiohalophilus sp.
TTACTAATGGGGTTACTGATTATGCGACACGAAATAGCAATAAACAGCTATATTTATGCTTTAAACATGATTCATATGTCGCATAATCAACGTACTTATTAGTAAGATACAAGGAACATTCATCAACGCGCTGATCCCTTCCTCCGTTCGTGGTGAGCTTGTCGAACCATGAGCGGCGGAAGGGGGCGGCGCTCCCCCGTCCTCGTATCTTTTACCTTTTTACCCTGTAAATTCGTACCACATAGTTATAACTGCGAAGCCGGCGCATGATGCGCGCCAGATGCTTTCTATTCTGCACCGCGACGGTAAAGCTGAGGATGGAATGCATGCCGTCACGTTCCTCGATATTGACCTTTTCAATATTGGCTTCCATCTCGGCCAGACTGGCGGCAACCTTGGCCAGCACTCCACGATGGTTTTCTACCAGAACCTGAATATCAATGGGGAAGTCACCGCGGGTTTCCTGCTCCCATTCCACATCGATCCACTTTTCCGGCCGATTTCGATATTCAGCGACATTCTTGCAGTCTTCCGTGTGAATCACAATCCCGCGTCCCGAGGTGACGAAACCGAGAATGGAATCACCGGGAATGGGCCGACAACATCTGGCGAAGGTAACCACTGCACCCTCCGTGCCTTTGATCGCCAGCGGCCTGGGCTTACCCTGCTCCGGTGCATCAGTTTCCGCATCATGATCAGTCTGTAACAACGCGCGGGCAATGACCATGGGCATATGCGTCCCAAAACCAATGGTACTGTACATGGTTTCCATGGAATCGAAGCCGTATTCGTCCAGCACTCGTTGGATCTGTTCATCCGAGAGGTGTTCCAGACCACTGTTATGCGCCGCCAGGTTTTTGTTCAGCAGGCGAACACCCAGGGTAACTGCCTCGTTGCGACGCAGATTCTTGAGGAAGTGGCGGATATTGGAACGCGCCTTGGCGGTATGCACGAAATCCAGCCAGGCTGGATTCGGCTGCGCCCCTTTAGAGGTAATGACTTCAACCGTCTGACCACTGGACAGTTCCGTGCGCAGGGGCATGAGCCGGCGATCAATTTTCACGGCTACGCACTGGTTGCCAACGGCCGAGTGTACCGCGTAGGCAAAGTCCACGGCCGTGGCGCCATGCGACAGCTCCATAATCTCGCCCTTGGGGGTGAAGACGTAAACTTCATGGGGAAACAGATCGATTTTGACGTTTTCCAGAAATTCCTGTGAGTTCCCCGCATTCTGCTGCATTTCCAGCAGATCATGCAGCCACTGGCGGGCGCGGATCTGGGCATTGTTGCTGACCGCTTCGCTGGTTTTGTAAAGCCAGTGGGCCGCGATACCGGCCTCGGCGACCTTGTTCATTTCCTCGGTACGGATCTGTACTTCGATGGCCACGCCATACGGACTGAACAATACGGTATGCAAAGACTGGTAGCCATTGGTCTTGGGAATGGCGACGTAGTCCTTGAAGTGCCCTGGCATGGGCGTGTAAAGACTGTGCATGATCCCCAGCATCCGGTAACAGGCATCCACCGAATCAACCACGATACGAAACGCGTAGACATCCATAATCTCTGAAAAGGGCAGATGTTTCTGCTTCATTTTCAGATAGATACTGTAAAGGTGCTTTTCCCTCCCCTGGACCCGGCCGGGCAGCCCTTCCTGCGCCAGCCGGGTATTGATCGTTTCCTCGATCTTGCTGACGAGTTCCTTACGATTGCCGCGCGCCTTTTTTAGGCGATCTTCAAGGATACGACTGCGCAGGGGGTACATGGTTTTGAAGCCCAGATCCTCCAGTTCCACGCGCAGGTGATTCATGCCCAGACGGTTGGCAATGGGTGAATAAATTTCCAGCGTCTCACGGGCAATACGACGGCGCTTGTCAGGACGCATAACGCCAAGCGTGCGCATGTTGTGCAGCCTGTCCGCCAGCTTGATGAGGATCACCCGGATGTCGCGCACCATGGCCAGCATCATCTTGCGGAAGTTTTCCGCCTGCGCCTCGGCCCGGCTCTCGAAACGAATGTGAGTCAACTTGCTGACGCCATCCACCAACTCGGCCACTTCCTCGCCGAAATGTGTCGTAATCTGGTCCTTGACCGTTTCGGTATCTTCGATTACATCATGTAGGATGGCGGCCATCAGGCTCTGATGATCCAGACGCAGTTCAGCCAGAATTCGGGCTACGGCAATAGGGTGGGTAATATAGGGTTCGCCCGTCAGACGGCGCTGGCCTTCGTGGGCTTCGGCGCCAAAGAGGTAGGCGCGGTAGACACTCGAAACCTGATCAGGCTCCAGATAGTCTTCCAGGATTTTGCAGAGGTGCTGGATACGAAAAGGCTCCGGCACCCCCCGGGTATCTGCCTGCTTGTCTAAACGGGCGATTACTCGCCTCCTTCACTCGCATCGGCTTCAGGTGCAGCTTCTCCGCTCTCGGCTTCTGTTTCAGTGGTAGCAGCGATACCGGCGATACCACCCAGTGCGGCCCTGATCGCAGCGGCAACGTCTATTCCGTCGTTATCCCCTTCGGTGGAAACCATAATACTTTCTACCTCTGCGGTATCTTCCAGAATCACTTCTTCCGGCACTTCCGGCACTTCATCGAGAATCTCCGGGCCTACCAGCCCCTCAGCAATCTCACGCAGAGCAATGACGGTAGGCTTGTCGTTTTCTGCTTCAAGCAGGGGCTCCTTGCCCATAGCCAGCTGACGGGCGCGTTTCGACGCCACCAACACAAGTTCAAAACGGTTGTCTACGTTCTCAAGACAATCTTCAACAGTCACGCGCGCCATAATTTACTCCGGTTTTTTGCCTGGGCCCTTCAGAAACCTGATCTAACTCTAAAGTCTCAAAAATCTGCACGGCCCACGCACAATTTTAATCTCTTTGGGTGTTATTCCCCGCTGCTTGCAGCGAAAAACAGTAGGATGGGTAGAGCAAAGCAAAACCCATCAGCATGCTACAATTTAATATCCCGCCAGCTTGCTGCGGCTGTGGGGTTGTTTAATAGAATTTCCACCGCAGCCAGCCATAGTCCCCGCGGACCGTACAGTATAACGCAATCATCCGGGCTTACGCCAGAAGTGCTGCCAGCATGGCCGCGTGACGCCGGGCCTGCACAGGTTGGCGCAGCCGCCGGGCGCCCACCAGTGTCTGCAGATCCTGTAAGGCCTGTTCAAACCGGTCGTTAATCACCAGATAGTCAAATTCCGCGTAGTGCGACATTTCGCTGACTGCATCGCGCATGCGCCGGGCGATGATCTCTTCATTGTCCTGCCCGCGCCCACGCAAACGTTCTTCCAATGCGTCATGCGAGGGCGGCAGAATGAACACGCTCACCGCATCCGTCTTCCAGGCTCGCACCTGCCGCGCGCCCTGCCAGTCGATTTCCAGAATGACATCCGCACCCGCCGCCAACCGGGTTTCGATGCTGTTGCGCGCGGTGCCGTAAAAATTGTCAAATACCTGCGCATGTTCCAGAAAGGCGTCAGCTTCGACCATGTTTTCAAATTCATTCCTGCTGATAAAATGGTAATCCACCCCATCCTGTTCACCGGGCCGCATGGCGCGGGTAGTGTGGGACACCGATACCTCGATGCCCTCCATTTCCGCTAGCAGCGCCTTGACCAGCGAAGTCTTGCCAGCGCCGGAGGGGGCGGAGAAAATGTAGAGCGTCGCTATGCTTTTATTGCTCATAGGCAGCTTCGGACAGCTTGAAAATACCTGCGACCATCATTTTGGCGTTTGCACTCATACCAACCTCAGTTTCTTGCCGGGTACTCCACCGCTCTATGCGTACGGATAAACTTATCATGCCGGGTTCCCTCGATGTCTATCTGAAGTATTATACAAAATCATTTGGG
>CAZQVV010000141.1:0-6355 GCA_964596835.1 uncultured Thiohalophilus sp.
CTAAGATACTAACCGGGATAATAATGGATAGCCAACATAACGACCGAAGCAAGCGATGCAATAAAGCCAATAATGCCGATCAACACTTTCATACCTAGAAGTTGAAAAAGACTGACCTTGCTCATAATAAAATCACCTGTCTGTCTAAACAATACACTATCATTGATAAATCATCCGCACCTGTTCCTTGCCCAGCATTTCCCGTAACCGCTGCAACAATTCATCACTCGGCTGTACGCGCCAGTCTTCTCCCAGGGTCAGTTGCACGCGCGCGTCCGAACGCTGATAATTCAGCACCACCGGGCAGATCCCATCCCGAAAAGGCATCAGCGTGGATTGTAACTCACGAATAAATCCATTGGCAGCACGTTTCTCGTCAACCTGCACCAGCAAACGTTTAGCAAAACGCGTGCGTGCCTGATTGATGTCATATATGCTGCTGGCGCTCATTTTGAATCCACCACTGTAGTCATCCAGGCTGACTTCGCCTTCGACCACGATGAGTTTATCTTTCGCCAGCAGTTCACGATACTGATGAAAGGCTTCGGAAAATACCGCCAGTTCGATGCGCGCACTGCGATCATCAATAGTGATAAAGGCCATGCGATCGCCGCGCCGGGTGTTCATGCTGCGCATGGCAATGATCAGGCCGGCCACCACCACGGTCTGGTTTTTCGCCGGTTTCAAATCCACGATCCGGGCGCTGGTAAACTGTTCCAGTTCCTGCAGATAGCGATTAATGGGATGACCGGTGAGATACAGACCCAGCGTCTGTTTCTCACAGGCCAGGCGTTGATCTTCGCTCCATTCCAACTGCCGCTGATATTCCACACTCGTAGCTGCCGCTGTCCCACTATCTGGGTTTTCTGCCATCGCAAACAGATCATCAATGCCCGCTTCACGATTGCGCTGTTCCTGCTCTGCCAGCTTCTGTGCCGCAGGTAGGGACGCCATCAGCGTGGCGCGGTTCTCGCCAAAGACGTCCAAGGCACCGGCCATAATCAGCCCTTCCAGCGTGCGGCGGTTAACTTTTTTCAGTTCAATGCGTTTGCAGAAATCGAACAAATCGGTGAAGGGACCGTTTTTATCCCGGTCCTGAATGATGCCGTCAATCGCCGCTTCGCCTACGCCCTTGATCGCCCCCAACCCGTAAACCACCGTTCGTTCACCGTCGACCGTAAAACGATGCGCACAGAGATTGATGTTTGGTGGTTCGACTTTCAGATCCATGTCGGCGCATTCGTCGATCAGCGTCACCACCTTATCGGTATTATCCATATCGGCAGACAGCACCGCCGCCATAAAGGCGGCCGGGAACCAGGCCTTGAGCCAGGTGGTCTGATAGGACACCAGGGCATAGGCGGCTGAATGCGACTTGTTGAAACCGTAGCCGGCGAACTTTTCCATCAGGTCGAAAATATAAGTGGCAGTCTTTTCCTCCACCCCGCGCTTGACCGCGCCTTCAGTAAAGATCGCGCGTTGTTTGGCCATTTCCTCGGGTTTTTTCTTGCCCATGGCGCGGCGCAGCATATCCGCGCCGCCCAGCGTATAACCAGCCAGCACCTGGGCGATTTGCATCACCTGCTCCTGGTACAGAATGACGCCGTAAGTGGGTTCGAGAATATGTACAATATCCGGATGCGGGTATTCCGGCTTTTTGCGCCCGTGCTTGACGGTGATAAAGTCATCCACCATGCCAGACTGTAGGGGGCCGGGACGGAACAGGGCCACGAGGGCGATAATGTCTTCGAAATCGTCCGGTTGTAGACGCTTGATCAGATCCTTCATACCGCGGGATTCGAGCTGGAACACAGCGGTAGTCTGGCAGGCCTTGAGCAGCGCGAAACTCTTTTTATCGTCCAGCGGAATCGCGCTGATATCGACCGGCTCTTCACCCACCGCCTGGCGCTGGCGATTGACTGTCTGCAGTGCCCAGTCGATGATGGTCAGGGTGCGCAGGCCCAGGAAATCGAATTTCACCAGACCCACGGCTTCCACATCGTTCTTGTCGAACTGAGTAACCAGACTGCCGCCACCCTGTTCGCAATACAGAGGCGTAAAATCCGTCAACGGAGTAGGCGAGATCACCACCCCGCCCGCATGCTTGCCCGCATTGCGGGCGCAGCCTTCCAGCGATTTGGCCAGATCGATCAGGCTGGCGACATCCTCTTCGTTTTCATAGCGTTCGCGCAGCGCGTCTTCCTGCTCCAGCGCCTTGTCCAGCGTAATGCCGATTTCAAAAGGGATCAGTTTGGCGATGCCATCCACCAGCCCGTAGGGATAGCCCAGCACCCGGCCCACATCACGGATCACCGCTTTCGCCGCCATCGAACCGTAGGTAATGATTTGCGAAACCTTGTCGCGGCCGTAATGCTCGGCCACATAGTCAATGACCCGATCGCGGCCTTCCATGCAAAAGTCCACGTCGAAATCCGGCATGGATACGCGTTCAGGATTGAGGAAACGTTCAAACAGCAGATCGTAGGCTATGGGATCGAGATCGGTAATGCTCAGGGCATAGGCAACAATCGAACCAGCACCGGAACCACGTCCCGGGCCTACCGGAATACCGTGGTCCTTGGCCCAGCGGATAAAATCGGCCACAATCAAAAAATAGCCGGGAAAGCCCATGCCATTGATAACCTTGAGTTCAATCTCCAAACGCTCATCATATTGCCGACGCTTTTCGGCAAAATCCGGCGCAGTGGTATCGAACAGTTTGGCCAGCCGCCGTTCCAGCCCCTGCCGCGATTCGGCGGCCAGAAAATCCTCGATGCTCATGCCCTCGGGCACCGGATAGTCCGGCAGATAATTCTTGCCCAGAGTCAGTTCAAGGTTACAACGCTGGGCAATCGCCAGCGTATTTTCCAGCGCCTCGGGAATATCCTCAAACAGCGTACACATTTCTTCTGCACTGCGCAGATATTGCTGTTCCGAGTAATCGTGGGGGCGGCGGGGATCGTCCAGCACCCGACCCTGGTTGATACAGACCCGCGCTTCGTGCGCATCAAACTCGGAGGTTTTGAGAAAACGCACATCGTTCGTGGCCACCACCGGCACATCCATCTCGATGGCTAGCGCCACCGCCGCATGCAGGTAGTCTTCCTCGTTCTCGCGCCCGGTACGTTGCAGCTCCAGATAAAAACTGTCGGGGAACAGGATCTGCCAGTGAGCCAGCGCCGCCTTCGCCGCCACCGCGTTGCCTGTCAGCAAGGCCTGTCCCACATCTCCCTCACGCCCAGCAGACAGCGCAATCAGCCCATCGGTGCTGCCTGTCAGCCAGTCCCGTTGTAACATGGGCCGCCCCAGATGCTGACCTTCGGTATAGGCACGAGAAATCAACCGCGACAGGTTGAGGTAACCGACCCGATCTTTGCACAGCAATACCAGCCTATCTGGCTGATTCGGCTCCTGCGCATTATGCAACCAGACATCCACACCGATGATCGGCTTGACCCCCGCCGCCATCGCCGCTGTGTAGAATTTCACCATCGCAAACAGATTGCTTTGATCAGTCATCGCCACCGCCGGCATCCCCACCTCCGCCACAGCCTTCATCAGCGGCTTGACCCGGACAATACCGTCAACCAGCGAGTATTCTGTGTGTAATCGGAGGTGAACGAAAGAGGCAGACATGGGGTGAGAGTCTCAGCCTAAACCGCGATTAGTTCAAGTCTTGACAGACCCAAAAAAGGGGACAGATTTATGTGTGCTACGAACACAGAAGAATTAATTCTGTGGAACTGGACTAGGGGCTGTCGCTGAATCGTATGATGGGAAATTTTGGAAAAAGTACCTTGGTGGTTTTGCTAACCACACGATTTTCCCTCTCCCAAAACCGGGAGAGGGTTGTTGGAACAGCCCATAAGGTTATATCGTAACTGCTACCCTGTGCGTGCAGTAACTTCGTATCTGACGGCCCTCTTCAACTTATCTAACCTTGGCCACCTGCGCGGTCAGCTCGCTCATCGGCTTGCCCTCTACATCAAAATACTGTCCACTCACAAATTGCAGCGAGTTCTGCCAGCTGGCCTCCAGTACACTGGAGTACAACGGATCCCATATCACGCCAAAGGCCAAACTCCGAAATTGACTCTTCCCCTTGTTCAAACTGTCGTCACGTTTATCATCTATCCTGAATCCATGTTGATTCATCACTAGCACCTTTAATAAACTGGTGCCGTTCCCTTGATCTGTCACGTTTGACAAAATTTGCACATTGGTATCCGGCGTCGTCGGAATGACCTTCGGCGCTACCTGAAAGTCCGCATTCACATAACTCAATACAAATTCCCCGCCCCCTACTTCCAATAGCGGCGTCCCCTTGGGCGAAACCTCTACCTCCGGCAAAGGCTCAAGTAAGGGCATGGGATCCATCATCAAAGAATCCATATAATTCAAAGAATTTGAGTGCCCCGTCCCCGCCAGTATCTCAATCGGAATCGCAGACAAGTTACCATTTGTCCATGAAATATCTCCAAAATAATGTGTCTTCAAGTCAGGCGATGAAATGGCCAGACTCGCCATGCCCTCCGCCAGCGGCGGCGGATTACCCGTATCCGGATCCACCAGATCGATCACCGCCATCCACTGACCCTGATACGGTTTATTCATCGTTACAAAATCATTATAATTATAAAAATTACGATAGGCGTAACGACTCGCCGGATCACTGTATGTCTTAAAAACATAACGCACCTTCACCGGATAGGTCACACCCGCAGAGTCCGTGATCTTCACCTTCACGTTCTCCTTCTTGACAACAGGTGCCAGAGCCACCGTGGTGCTACCCCCCAAAGCCACCGTGACCGTATCCCCGGTGCGCGCATAACTCGACATGGTCTGCAGACTGGTACACCCCGTCCCCAGCCATGTTGCTGCCATTAATAGCACAGCCGTTTTTATAATCTTCTTCATTGTGCACCTCCGTGAAGTACCCGTTTCTGTAATAATAAAATGTCTGAAAGGTTAATTTGTCCATCCGGTTGACCCACAGGATAGAGATCGCCGCGAATCGCCTGCTCGGCACTCACAGAACGTGCGCCCGTAACCATCTGCTCAAGCAACAACACATCGCCCCCATCCACCACTCCATCGCTATTCATGTCACCATCTCCCTGATAAACCTGGATCCTGTACGTCTGCTTCAGACCAACAAAACCTGCGGCACGGGGCCTGAGCGTGACCGTCTGCTCACTCGGCTGCGCAGTCGTGGGGATCCAGCTTAGATCCGTGCCGCTAATACGCATCCCCGCCGGCCCGTCAATCAGGTCAAAGCCAGCCCCTGGCACATTGGAAATTAGAGAATAATGGTAGCGCTGCCCCACTCCAGCTATGCGAACCGGTGTTGAGGTCAGCACAGCAGGATACGCTCGCGCATCGGTCGGATTGGTTCCCGCAAACACTTCCGCGCCATCATTCACCCCATCTCCATCCGTGTCTGCTAGATTCGGATCGGTGTGATAAAAATATTCCTGCGCGTTTGTCAAACCATCTCCATCCGTGTCAGTACGCGCATCCGTCACATCATGAGGATTCAGTCCCTGGGCGGTTTCCCAGACATCCGGCAATAAATCACCATCACTGTCTTTAATAACCGGCACCGTGACCATCACCGCTTTCTCAATCAATAGAACATCGGACAAGGTCAGCTTGCCATTGCCCCCCGCAGGATACATGTCACCGCGGGCAATCGACGCCGCATCCAGCGTCTGCAAGCCCAGCAGATATTTTTGCGCCAGGAACACATCCGCCATGTTCACTACGCCATCACCATTGACATCGCCATGCGCGGCAAAATTCGGATCGGTGCCGTTGAGGTATTCCTGTAAATCACTCACCCCGTCACCATCGGTATCCGTCTTCCCATCATGACTCAAATCACCAAAGTGACGGATTTCCCACGCGTCATCCATCCCGTCCCCATCACGGTCAGTAATTCCCGAGACCGCCATTAACACCGTCATGCTCGAGGTCAACCCGCCTGTATCTGCGGCGTTGAAGGTCACCGAATAATGCCCCGCCTGACCCTTACCCGGCGTCCAGGCAAACAATCCGCTGCCATTGCCGTTATCGACAAACCCTGCCCCCAGCGGGATCCCGCTGACACTCAACGTTACGACATCCCCATTGGGATCCAGTGCCGATACCGGGAAACTCACCACACGCCCTTCCGATGTCGTGACATTGTTCATCGGCATGAATTTAGGCGGTACCGGTCCAAGCACCGGCGGGGTCAGGGTGACGATATACTGCCCCGTCGTGTTGGAATCAAAAAAATTGATCCAGTAGTTCCAGGTCGGCGGATCATTATTCAAATTGCGACTCTTAGAGGTCCACGCGTTATCCCGTAATA
>CAZQVV010000142.1:0-6267 GCA_964596835.1 uncultured Thiohalophilus sp.
TTTTGGCTATCCGTAGGATGGGTAGAGCGAAGCGCGAAGTCCAGAGGGGAAACCCCTCAACATATCTGAATAGTTACGTTTTTGCTATTAAAATGTCCGGAGCGAGGAGAGAAATGCCAGGAGAAAATGAGGTGGGCAAGAGTTTAACGTTAACTATAGCCCCTTCCAGGGGCTATCATCATACCACTCGTTCTGCGGATGGTTGTTGATTTAGGTGTTGTTGGCTGTAGTGCGACCTAAATTATGTGAGTAGTCACTCCAAAATAATCAAATGAATCCGCAACTAAAATACACGCCTCTCTGGCTGACCCTGGGCGGGCTACTCATTGCTCTGATCTGGTACCTGTCGCTCATCCCTGATCCACCCGATATTGGCATCAACAATGGCGACAAGATCGAACATTTCCTTGCCTATGGCCTGCTCATGGGCTGGTTTGCCCAGATCTACATTCAACAGAAGCCGCGCCTATGGCTGGTACTGGGATTTATCCTGATGGGGGTTTTGCTGGAAGTGTTGCAGGGGATGACCGGGTTTCGCAACTATTCCTATGCCGACATGGCGGCAAATGGCACGGGTGTTTTCATCGGCCTGCTGCTGTCGCAGGGGCCGATGGGGCGCCTGTTGCAGCAGTTCGAACAGTGTTTCGTCAAAGGGTGAGGGGGTTCCCTGCCGGACTGCGTTCTACTTGATTTAATGATCCAGGCGGACGAGATCAAGGCCGCCAATCGCGTCCAGTCCGGGATCAAAGCGCTGGTTGTGGTCGCGATCACGGTAAACAAACGTGATCCGCCAGCGAATGAGGGCTAACGCTTTGCGCGGGCCGCCAAAATTTTCGCGGTAGGTGACGTGGTAGTTGAGCGTCTTTGTGTCCGGGTCAAAATACCAGCTACCTTCTGTAATCCTGGCGGGATCCATCGAGGTTTCACCGATATAACCAATGGGGGTCTGCGCCAGTAACAGCATGGGGTTGCTGCCATCAAGACGAGAGAGATCGGCCAGCCGATTGTCCAGGGCATAGCGTACGACTTCCAGACCCAGGGCGCTACGGATATTGCCCGCTACCTGCGCCACCATAGCGCGTTCGGCCGCGACCCGCAGGGACCAGAAACGATCCAGCGCGAATAGGCCAAGAATAGCAATAAGGACGATCACCACCACCAGTTCCAGCAGGGTGAAACCGTTTTGCCCTGGCCTTGATAGTGTTGGTTGCTTCCCCCTCGCTACTCGCCCCTCGTCCCTATTTAGCCACATTGATCAGATCCCACGTCGGCAGGAATACGCCCAGGGCCAGTACCAGCACCATCCCGGCGATGATGACGATCAGGATAGGTTCGAGCTTGGAGGTCAGGCTTTTAAGATCGTAGTCGACTTCCCGATCATAAAAGTCCGATACCTGTTCCAGCAGATCATCGACTGCGCCGGTTTCCTCGCCCACGGCCATCATTTGCAGCACTAACGGTGTAAACATCTTGCTGGCGGCGGCAGTGCGGGTCAGGGTGTCGCCACGCTCGATACCGTTGCGCATTTCCTCCACAGCGTGGCCGATAAAGGCGTTGTCTACCGCACGTGAGACCAATACCAGGGTCTGCACCAGCGGCACGCCCGAGCGAATCGACATGGCGAAGGTGCGGGCGAAGCGCGAGAGGGTGGCGCGTAGCAGAATGCTGCCGATGATCGGGATACGCAGCTTCACTTTGTCCCAGCGATAACGGCCCTCTTTGGTATTGAGGTAATGGCGCAGGGCCAGGGTGGTGAGAAACAACGCGGCCAGAATATACATCCAGTAAGCGACGGTGAAATCCGATACCATTAGCAGGATCCGTGTTGGCAGGGGCAGTTGGGCATGAAAACCACTGAAAACCTTGGCGAAGGTCGGGATCACCCAGAGGTTGATGACAAACATGGCCGCGGCTACGGCGATAATCACGAAGCTGGGGTATCGCATAGCGGCCTTAACCTGGTCGCGGGTGGTTTTCTCCCGTTCCAGATAAGCGGCTAACTGCAGGAAGACCTCATCCAGTCGGCCACTGTTTTCACCCACGCGCACCATATTGATGAACAGGGAGGAAAAAATTTTCGGATGCCGGGTCATGGCGGTCGAAAGTTCGTGTCCGGCTTCCAGTTCGCCCAGCACCTCATGCAGGGCTTCTTTGAGCATCAGGTTACGGGTGGTGTCTGCCAGGCCGTTGATCGAGCGGATAATAGGCACGCCGGCGCGCATCAGGGTGTAGAACTGCCGGGCAAAAAGAATGAGATCATCCAGTTCCGGCTTTTTGCGTAGCTGCCACTGGTACAGCAGATCATCGAGTCCGGCAGATTTCTGGATTTCTTCAATGGAAATCGGGGTGATGGCGGTATTGAAGAGCTGGGTGGCGACGGCGCTCGCCGAGGCGGCTTCGATATCCCCGCTGACAGCATGGCCCTGTGCATTTCGTCCCTGGTACTGAAAAATCGGCATGTTGAACTATCCGTGGCTGGCGGCCTGGTCGGGCGTCGCCGGAGGGGCGCTTTCCAGTTCTTCAGCTGCGCCCGTGACGCGCACCACCTCTTCCAGGCTGGTGATACCCTGCCAGGCATGTTCGATGGCGTGCAGGGCAAAGGGGTGGAAGTTTTTGCTGGTGCGTGCTTTTCTGGCGAAATCAGCGCCGTCGTTACGCAGTAGCGTGTCGGACAGCTCTTCATCCATTTCCAGAAACTCGAATACTCCGACCCGGCCACGGTAGCCGGTGTTGTTGCAGTGCGGGCAGCCGCGCGCCTGGTAGAACGGTACGCCGTTCATATCCTGGCCGACCAGATTACGCAGCAGAGTCTGTTCCGCCACTACCGGGGAATAGGGGGTTTTACAGTTATCGCAGAGTTTGCGCACCAGCCGTTGCGCCAGCACGGCGCGCAGGGCCGAGGCCACCATGTAGCCTTCGGCACCCATATCCAGCAGGCGGCTGACGCTGGCGATGGCGTTATTGGTATGCAGGGTGGAGAGCACCATGTGGCCGGTGATGGCGGCGCGCAGGCCCACCTGGGCGGTTTCCTGATCACGCATTTCGCCCACCAGGACGATGTCCGGATCCTGGCGCAGGGCGGTGCGCAGCACCCGGGCGAAGGTGAGATCAATCCGGGCATTGACCTGAACCTGGTTAACGCGCGGCAGGCGGTATTCCACCGGATCTTCCACGGTAATAATTTTCTTGCTCGATTTGTTCAGTTCCGACAGGGCGGCATACAGGGTGGTCGTCTTACCGCTGCCCGTGGGGCCGGTGACCAGCACCATGCCATAAGGGCGGCGGATCTGGTTGCGGAAATTTTCCAGCAGGCGGCCTTCCATACCCAGTTGTTCCAGATCCAGCCGGTTGCCGGACTGATCCAGCAGGCGCATTACCACGGACTCGCCATCCTGGATAGGCATGGTGGACAGGCGCACATCGATGGAATGATCGCGCACGCGAATATTGAAACGGCCATCCTGAGGAATGCGGCGCTCGGAAATATTCAGCCCGGCCATCAATTTCAGGCGTGAGACCACCGCGGTGGCGATGCGGCGCTCGTTCATCACCTGTTCCTGCAGCACCCCGTCCACGCGCTGGCGAATGCGCAATACCGTTTCATCCGGTTCAATATGAATGTCCGAAGCGCCGATCTGCACGGCATCTTCAAAAATGGTTTGCAGCAAGCGGACTACCGGCGCGTTGGCCAGATCCTCGTTCTGCAGCATCTGGTTGAGGTCGATGTCCGTCTCACTCAGTTCCGCGCCCAGCTGTTCAGCCAGGTTACTGATGTCGGCGGTGCGCCGATAGACGCTGTCAATCGTTTCCAGAATTTCGGATTCCCGCGCCACCGCCAGATGCAGGGGGCGCTTCAGCCGTTTGTTCAGCTCATCGTAGGCAAAAATATCGGTAGGATCGCTCATGCCCACCAGCAGCGAGCCATCGGGGTTTTCCTTCAGGGCGATGACGCGGTAACGCCGGGCCATGGTTTCCGGAATCACGCGGATGGTGTCGGGTTCGTAGTTGAACTGTTTGAGATCGATGAAGGGCAGCTTGAGCTGGGCGGAGAGCAGTTCCAGCATCTGTTGTTCGGAGACCAGACCCGTGTCGATCAGGGTGTGACCGAGCTTGCGGCCAGTTTTTTTCTGATCGGCCAGCGCCTGCATCAACTGTTCTTCAGTGATGAGTTTATTCGCGACCAGGAGATCGCCAAGACGGATTTTTTTACGGGAGGGTGCTACAGACACGTGGGCCTCGTCGTCGATAAATAGCTAATTCAGTAAGGCTTTTATCGACGTGCAGGCGGTGATCTTTAGTTTTTGGTCGTGGATAGCTGGGGGCGAGTGGCCAGGCGTAACCTCTTTCCCGGCTACCCGTGACGGCTACTGCATCTACTTAATTGAGCATCAGCGAGCCGGTAAGCTGGGCCACGTTGGCCAGATCGTGATCCCGCAAATAGCGGGCAATGCCTTCGTTTATTTTAGGGCAGATAAGGGGATCGTAGAACAGGGCGGTGCCGATGCCGATAGCGGAGGCGCCGGCAATCAGGAATTCCAGCGCATCCTCACTACGGGTGATGCCGCCCTGGCCAATAATGGGGATGCCGTGCCCACGGCAAACTTGATACACCTGGTGTACCTTGAGCAGAGCTACCGGCTTGATCGCCGGGCCGGACAGGCCACCCTGGTTGTTGCCGATGATGGGGCTGCGCGATTCAATATCAATGGCCATGCCCATGAGTGTATTAATGACGGCAAAAGCATCGGTGCCGGCTTCGATACAGCGCTGGGCATTATGAGCAATATCGGTCTGGTTAGGCGAGAGCTTGGTGATCAACGGCTTGCGGGTAACGTTGCGCACTGCCGCTACCACCCGCGCCGACATGTCCGGATCGTTGCCAAAGGCCACACCCCCTTCTTTCACGTTAGGGCAGGAGATATTGATCTCAATAGCGTCAACAGGCGAATCCTCGAAGCGCCGCGCCACGTCAACATATTCCTCAACCGTGGAGCCGGAGACATTGGCGATGAAACGGGTTTCGGAAAAGTCCAGCGTCGGCAGAATATCATTGATCACGGCATCAACGCCGGGATTCTGTAGGCCAATCGCGTTGATCATACCCATAGGCGTTTCGCAGATCCGGTGTGGTGCATTACCCAGGCGCGGCTCCAGCGTCGTGCCCTTGAGGCAAATCGCCCCCGCCTCGCGGTTGGAAAAGCCCTGCACCCGCGTATATTCCTCACCAAATCCCACACAGCCCGAGAGCAGGACGATGGGTGAGTCGAATCGCATGCCACAAAAGTCGCTGCCCAGCAGATCGTTGTCTTCGTTATTCATGGGCCTAAGATACAAGAAATAAGCGCAAAGATAAAAGGCAAAGCGGCACAAGCGGGGAAGTTGGTTATTTCGGCTCCCTGATGGGTTTCACTTCGTTCTACCCATCATCCGAGTCGGCAGATTTCACGTTATCTTTCTTTTATCTTTGCGCTTATTTCTTGTATCTTCTTTTAATGTTCCACATCGTATTGTTTGAACCGGAAATTCCGCCCAATACGGGCAATATCATTCGCCTGTGCGCCAACACCGGGATGCAGCTGCATTTAATCGAGCCGCTGGGTTTCGATTGGGATGACCGCAGGCTAAAACGGGCCGGGCTGGATTACCATGAATTTGTCGACGTGCGCCGTTATGCCTCGTTGCAGGCTTTTAACTCAGCCGTGCAGCCTGCACGCCTGTTCGGCTTTTCCAGCCATGCCCGGCACAATGCTTTTGAGCCGGTTTATCAGCCGGGGGATGCGTTCATGTTTGGACCGGAGACACGGGGTTTGCCCGTTGAGGTTAAAATGAAACTGGGCGAGGACAAGCTCCTGCGTCTGCCCATGCGCCCGGACAACCGCAGCCTGAATCTGGCTAACAGCGTATCGGTCATAATGTATGAAGCCTGGCGGCAGCAGGGGTTTGCGGGGGCGGAGTAATGCAAAATGCGTAAAACACCCAACGCAAAGGCGCGAAAACGCCACCGGAGCGAAGCGTAGGAAGTGCCGAATGAAGCACGAAGCGAGATTCTCACGGTGCAAAGAACGCAGGGATCTAAACATGCAGGGGGAAAGGGTTTAATCAATTCCGTCCGTCCCGCAACAAACCCGTTCCGGGTACCCCAGGAGACGCAAACCGGTCGTCCCGCAACAAACCCGTTCCGGGCACCCCAGGAGACGCAAACCGGTCGTCCCGCAACAAACCCGTTCCGGGTACTCCAGGAGACGCAAACCGGTCGTCCCGCAACAA
>CAZQVV010000143.1:0-6095 GCA_964596835.1 uncultured Thiohalophilus sp.
TGTTTTTCTTAATACGGCAACTAAAATAAGAGACCCGGCAGAACTCCCATGTTGTACGGCGCGCTATTGATTAGCTCCATTTTACTGCAGGCGGCAGCCATCATTCAGGCCATTCACCTACTGCGCACAACTGGCTGGCGTACGCCATGGCTACTGCTAGCACTGGCTATCACCCTCATGCTGGTGCGCAGGCTAAGTGAATTATATCTTTACCTCAGCGGTCATGCGTTTCACTCTCCACAGTTGTTTGCTGAAATTCTGGCCATCATCACCTCCTTGTTGCTAGTGGTCGCACTCGCCCGCCTGCAACCTGTTATTGCCTCAAATGAAGCTGTTCGCAAACGATTGAACAAAAACAAGCGGCAACTGCGCCAGGCACAACATATGGCTAAGCTAGGTTTCTGGGAATGGAATATCATTAACCATGAATTTAACTGTTCCGAAGAAATGGCCCACATGCTGGGTTGCCGGCAAGACAGGACTGATCGTAGTTTCCAGGGATTGCTGGAGCGCGTACATTCACAGGATCGCACCGCCTTTCGCGAAAAAATGAACAATGCGCTGTATGAACACGCCGTATTTGATGTCAAGCACCGCCTGATTACAAAAGATGAGAGCACGCGCAATATCTGGCATCAGGCCGAGGTTATTTATGACAAGGCCGGACGCCCCGAATACGTCTATGGAATTTTACAGGACATTACCGAGCAAACCCTGGCGCAACAACGCCTTGCTAAAACCAACGTCAACCTGCGCCAGCAACAGACCGAACTGGCTCACTCCACGCGCATGGCCACCCTGGGCGAAATGGCCTCGGGCATTGCGCACGAAATTAACCAGCCACTGGGCGCTATTCTGATCTATGCCAATGGAGGGAAAAACCAACTGGCCGAATCCAGCCTGTCAATCCCGGAAACCGGTGAACTTTTTGAACAAATTGTCACCCAGGCGGAACGCGTGGCCGAGATCATCAAGCGCATGCGCGCCTTCGTCCGCAAGGAAGAGGTACATATTCAGAAAATTGATCTTGAAATGCTCATTAAACGCGTCGTCGCTTTTATCCAGGCCACCCGCCGCTCCCGCAAGCTGGTGTTTGAAAGAAACTGTGAGCCTGCTCTGCCCAAAGTCTGGGCGGACACTATTCAAATAGAGCAGGTCATGACCAACCTGATCCTCAACGCCATCGAAGCTATGGAACAGGCCAACAGCCACTACCAGGTGATTCGGATTCAGGCGCGCACCCAGGCTAATAATTTTGTCCAGATCAGTATCAGTGACACGGGACCCGGCGTTACCGAGGACATTCAGGACCGGCTGTTTGATCCTTTCTTTACCTCAAAGGCTAAAGGTCTGGGACTCGGTCTGTCCATCTGTAAAACCATTATCGAAAATTATGATGGCAAACTGGAACTGCTAACAGGTTCAGGTCAACCCGGTGCCACATTCAAATTCACCCTGCCCACAAAAAAGGACCACTGACTGGATGGACAAGCAACATTTCTGCATCTACATCATTGATGATGACAAAGGCATGCGGGATTCACTCGCATGGTTAGTCAAATCCAGCGGCTATGATGCCGCTTCATTTGAAAACGCCGAATCTTTTATAGAGAACATCACAGAGCATAAACTGGGTTGTGTCATTGCCGATATTCGTATGCCAGGGATGTCCGGTCTGGCGCTATACCAGAAACTGTTACAAATGGATTTCCATATGCCCGTGATCATCATCACGGGTCATGGCGACATTTCCATGGCAGTGAAAGCACTAAAGGATGGTATTTTTGATTTTGTCGAAAAACCCTTTGATGACAAGACAATCCTCGACAGTATCCACATGGCCATACAATACTGCAAACACCAACAGGAACAGCACTCCATTCACGAAATGCTCCACAACCGATTCGAAACGCTGACTTCGCGGGAAAAAGAAGTCATGGATAAAATTGTGCTCGGCCTGTCAAACAAACAAATTGCCGCCGCCCTGAATATCAGCATCAAGACCGTTGAGGTACACCGCTCACGGGTAATGGAAAAAATGCAGGCTGACTCACTCGCGGCATTAGTACGCATGTCGCTGAAAATATAGGAACCCCTGAGTAATGACCTCAGCCCTGAGCCTGGCGAAAGCGAACAAGATTAATCATAACTATTCAGCGCAATTTCCGAAGGGTGTTGTATACCGGTTGGCACTGAGCAGGGCGAACCACCACAGGCACCTCTTTTTGTCGCCCAAAGCGACGTTAAAAAATCTGCCCTGTGCGGATTTTCAGTTGATGGGTTTCCCCTCTGGAGTAACTTGTTTTTACTGAATAGTTACGATTAGTCAACGTTAAAATATTGATCCAGATCAGTTAACTGATCTCACGCCTGCCTTAGGGTAGACTCTCGTTTGTTTTACTCACGGTTAGCATGCTATGAAACTTCCACTCTGGCCATTAAAATTGGCCCTGCGCAGCGTCCCGGATACCATTCATTCCCGGCTGCTTAGCCACAGCTTCAATCATCTTTTAAAAGGGCAAAGTTTCAGTTCCCGCCTGGAGCAGTTACAGGGCAAACGACTCTGGCTGACGATTACCGATACCGGCAATACCTGGCGTTTCCGTATTCAGGATGGCCGCTTCCTGCCCGATCACTTGCAGAGCGATCCAGAAATACATATCAGTGGCAAGCTGAATCACTTCCTGCTACTCGCCACCCGTAATGAAGATCCGGATACCCTGTTCTTCGCCCGCCAGCTGAGTATGGAAGGTAACACCGAGGATGGGCTGTACCTGAAAAACATGATCGATGCGATGGAATTTGATTCCGAAGCCCACTTCAAGGCCTTCATTGGTGAAACGATTGGAATTCGCCTGGCGGCACAACTTAAGCGCCTGGATCTGGGTCGGCATATTGGTAGAATGATTAATCCCTGATATTAATCGTTGCATAAGTATTTGCATCATACCCCCCTCGCCCTCCGGGAGAGGGTTGGGGTGAGGGTATAAAACACCTGCGAAGACTTATGCAACGATTAATACGGATTACCACTCTTAACCCTGTATCCGCGATTCTTTCCAGTTCATGCCAGCTTCTTCATGCCAGAAGCCATTGCACCATTCCTGTTGTGCAAATCGATTCTGCATAATCTCTACAGCTTCCTGGGCGTTATGTTTTTGATCAATGACATAGCGGAATAAAGTCACCAGTTCATCCATAGGTCCGGCCTCGGGTGACAAACGCACGACCTCCACACCCATCTCCATCAGCACAGCCATTTCCCCGAGCAGGTTACAGGGTACGCCGGACTGCAACTGAACACCATTGACGGTAAACAGTTCCTGTCCTTCCTGGGTTTGTAAGGGCAGACCGTTCTCGTCGCTGATGCAACGCAATTCGCATTGATCCTTGGGCACGTTGTCCGCGCGGGCGGTGAAACAGCGGGCAGAAAATGACAGCGGCAGGCGACCGTAAACCAGCACTTCGGTTTCAAGCGCAGCTGGCTTTTCCGTCACCAGCCGTTGCAGGGTAGACTGGCCCAACTCAAAGGGCATTACCCAGCGTCTTGCGCCACAGTCATGCATCACCGCCAGTGTTCCGGCATTATAGCTATTGATATGAGGCCCGATGATAAAATGGTTTTTGCCATCCAGCAGATGTACCGCCGATATGTCGTTCGCTTCCACGCTGTAACGACCATTACTACAGATTTTTTCCAGCCGCGACAGCTCGGAATCGGCTTCCAGCAAAATCAGGGTCGAGAGCACAGCCTCTTTGCCGGCGGTCGTTAAGTGTTCAGCAATCGCCAACCAGTCTTCCAGCTTTAATTCTCGACGCTTGGCGCAGACGACTTCGCCCAGATAAACAATATCCACCGGCCAGCCTTCCACGTGCTTATAAAACTCAAAGACTTTTTCTTTTGGCCAGAAGTATTGCAATGGACCTAACGACAACTTCATGTTTTTTTACCTTTTTCATCAGCCGGACTGTTGGGCTTCGCCGTAAAGATCATGGCTCAGCACCAACCTACATATGTGTTATTGCCAGGGTCGGTGCAAGGCCCCCAGGGTATGCGAGCGACCTTCGGAAACATGATCGAGTGCGGCGATCCAGTCCGCTGCGGGTGAGTAGTTATCGGGATCCTGCTGACAATGATCCAGCGCGCTGCGCATCACTCGGGTCACCTGTTTCACATAGGCGGGGCTGCGCTGGCGACCTTCTACCTTGATCGCGGCAATGCCCATTTTCACCAGTTCAGGCAGGATCTCCAGGGTGTTGAGACTGGTCGGTTCCTCCATAGCGTAAAATACCTCATCCCCTTTAACCTTGAAGCGCCCTTTGCATAACGTGGGATAGCCTGCGGCTTCATCTTTCTGGTAGCGATCGATTAACACCCCGTTGAGACGTGACTGGCGTCCCTGTGACGTTTCTTCCCAGCGCACTGCTTTGGCCGGGGAACAGACGCCACAGGTATTGGGCGATTCGCCGGTGACATAGGACGACAGGGCGCAACGGCCTTCCACCATCACGCACAGGCTGCCAAAACCAAATACTTCCACCTCGACGGGACTGTTATCGATCACGCTTTTCACCTGGCTTAGGGACAGTACGCGGGGTAATACCACGCGCTGAATATTGAAGTGTTTGTGGTAAAACGCGATGGCATGAAGATTGGTAGCCGATCCCTGCACTGACAGGTGCAGGCGCAAATCGGGAAAATGCTCGACGGCATACTGCATCAACCCGGGATCGGCGAGAATCACTGCATCCACGCCCAGATTGCCGGCGTGTGCCAGCGCCTGCGTCCAACGTTCAAAATGCTGCGGCTGAGGATAGGTGTTCAAGGCCAGCAGCACCTTGCTACCCTTATCGTGCGCATAGTCGATCCCCTTGCGCGCTTCGACTTCATCAAAATTCAGACCCGGGAAATTACGCGCATTGGTGTCATCGCGAAATCCCATATACACCGCATCGGCACCATTGTCGATGGCCGCACGTAAGGCCGGCAGGCTGCCCGCCGGACACACCAGTTCAATCTCACTGTTAACCGCAACCATTTATCTTTTCTCCAAATGCCATACCCTGATAACTTCCACGCCGCTGCAATTCTTCCGCAATGGCGTTCAATACTCGCCATTTCATCGAACACCAGGACGGCGCGAGTAAAATAGATTCCGATGCCGTGCCGGTAAGCCGATGATAAATAATGTCAGCCGGGGTCTGCTCCACCATATCCGCTACCAGCTGAACATAATCCTCCAGGCCAATCGGCACAAATTCCTTACGCCGCCATTCATTGGCAATCTGAGTTCCTTTGACCACATGCAGAGGGTGAATCTTCAATCCTTCCACACCCCGTTCCAGCACCCGTTGCAAAGTGATGTGAACATGCTCAGGCGTCTCGCCGGGCAGCCCGGCAATCAGATGCGTACAGATCTGCAGGCCCCGGCTGCGCGCGGCTTTCACGGCCTGCACATATTCCTCATAGCCGTGGCCACGATTGACCCGTGCCAGGGTGTCATTGAAGCTGGACTGTAATCCCAACTCCAGCCAGATCTCATGCCCGGCCTGCTGGTATTCCAGCAACAAATCCAGGACTTTATCCGGCACACAATCCGGCCGCGTGCCAATGGACAGGCCGATGACATCCTCTTCTGCCAGAGCGCGATCATACAGTGTACGCAGCTCCTCCACATCGGCATAGGTATTGGTATACGCCTGGAAATAAGCCAGATACTTACGCGCGCCCGTGCGCTTGCGAACCACCCGCCGCCCCGCTTCAATCTGTTGCTCCAGCGCGACCGGCTGGCGGCTGTTGGGACTAAAGGACTGGTTGTTGCAGAATGTGCAGCCACCGATACCCTTGCTACCGTCACGGTTGGGACAGGTAAACGCGGCATCGATGGCCAGCTTGTGAACGCGTTCGCCATAGCGCGCCAGCATGGCCTGCCCAAAGGTATGAACATAATGGGACAGTATCATTCTAAATCACGCTCCTGGATTAAATATTCATATCAAAGGCTAAATAGCTGCTCCAAATACCCGTCCAGTTTAGGAGTGACCGTTCGTCCTGAGCCTGTCGAAGGAAGCCTGTCGAAGGAAGCCTGTCGAAG
>CAZQVV010000144.1:0-6007 GCA_964596835.1 uncultured Thiohalophilus sp.
GCTTGATCATTCCGTTCGCCCTGGGCTTGATCATTCCGTTCGCCCTGAGCTTGTCGAAGGGTGGGATTTTTAATGTACTGATTTTGTTACGTTTGCTATTCATGATTCGGCAGGTTCACCCCGAACGGGGAAATTAATCAGCGTTTCCTTAAAATTTACCGGACTCAGGCCTGATGAATTTCTTTTTCCAGCTCTGAGAGGCTCTCCATGAACGAATCTCGTTCAAACAGGCGCGCTGCATAACCCATCAATGGTTTGGCCGAGGGCGGCAACTCAACCCCAACCTGCGGCAGACGCCAGATCAAGGGGGCCATCACACAATCAATCAGGCTGAACTCGTCGCTCATAAAGTAGGGTTTCTGCTCAAAGATGGGAGAAATCGTCACCAGGCTGTCACGTAATTCCTGACGCCGTTTCGCACTGTCCTTCTCATTATTGTTAAGTTTTTCGTAAAGGGAATACCAGTCACGCTCGATACGCCGCACCATCAAACGATTACAGGCCCGGGCAACCGGATCGACGGGCATCAGCGGTGGATGGGGAAAGCGCTCGTCCAGATATTCCATAATGACCAGATGTTCATAGAGTACCAGATCACGATCTACCAGGGTGGGCACTTCATTATAGGGATTAAGATCTTTTAGATCCTCAGGTGTATTATTCGGATCCACACTGAGGGTTTCAAAATTAATGCCTTTTTCTGCCAACACAATACGCACCATGTGGGAAAAAGGACAAAGATCACCTGAAAACAGGGTCATTGCGAGTCGTTTATTCGTCACTTGCGCCATCATGCAGCTCCAAAACCTAATACCTTAAAAACAGACAAAGGGGGATAAAATCCCCCCGTTGTCTGCTACTCAGAAAATGTAAGAAAAACTAATACGAAAATGGTTGGGTTAGGGGGACATTAGAGTCCAGTCTGATACCCCCCCCTTGTGAACCCAGCCATTTCCTGATCGAGATAAACCAGACCCTTTTCAGCCCCTCTTTTAACGAGGGGAAGTTAAGTGATTCCAGAAAATAATTTTTTCTGGAACATACGCAAAAAACGATATCCGAAAATGCTAATGAATGTCTTTCCAGAACTCCTTCTTAAGCGCATAGGCGAAGACAAAGAAAATCGCCAGGAAAATGAGCACTTTCACACCCAGGGCATAGCGTACCATTTTTGCCGGTTCACCCATATAGACAAGGAAGTTTACAAGATCGTGTATCGTCTTGTCATATTCAGCTTTTGACATGGTGCCTGGAACAACAGTTTTATAACCGGTAATGACTTTGATGGCATTACCTTCAGCATCCTTGTGGGTCGTAAAGATGGCTTTTTGCAGCCCCTGTAATTTCCACAGCACGTCAGGCATACCCACGTCTTTGAAGGTGCCATTGTTTACGCCCCAGGGACGTGAGCTATCCGTATAAAAAGTACGCAGATAAGTATACAGCCAGTCGGGGCCACGGGAACGTGCAACGACGGTCAAATCCGGTATCTTAAGACCAAAATAAGCCTTGCTCTCGGCCCCTGTCATCGCCACGGTCATGGTTTCACCCACTTTATTAGTCGCATACATATAGTTCTTCTTGAGTTCCTTTGTACTCAGACCGATGTCTTTCGCCATGCGGTTATACCGCATGTAACGAGCCGAATGGCAACTCAGACAGTAGTTTACAAAGATGCGTGCGCCATTTTGCAGGGATTTCTGATTACTTAAATCCACATTGGCTTTGTCAAGATGTTCACCACCCTCGGCATTTGCCAGCAACGGCAACACGACAAATAAACATAGTACGAATATCTTTTTCATCAGCCTGTCACCCTCTCTGGAACCGGTTTGGTTTTATCAATAGCAGTGTACCAGGGCATCAGAATGAAGAATGCAAAGTACATAATGCTAAACAAACGAGCAAAATCCGTCACTATGGGCGTTGCGGGCTGCGTGCCCAACCAACCCAAAGTGATAAAGCTGACAATAAACAGCGCCAATGCCGTTTTATAAATACCCCCACGGTAACGTATGGACTTGACCTTGCCCCGATCCAGCCAGGGCAGCAGGAACATCACAACGATAGAAGCCCCCATCGCCATTACGCCGAAGAATTTGTCCGGCACCGAGCGCAAGATGGCGTAAAACGGGGTGAAATACCATAGTGGTTCAATATGCGGAGGTGTCTTCATTGGATTCGCAGGAATGAAGTTGTTTTTCTCCATAAACCAACCGCCAAGCTCGGGGGCAAAGAATATCACCGCTGAGAAGAGCATCAGGAAGACCACCACGCCGACGATATCTTTCACCGTATAATAGGGGTGGAAAGGAATTCCGTCTTTGGGAATACCGTTTTCATCCTTGTTCTTCTTGATTTCGATACCATCGGGGTTATTGGAGCCCACCTCATGCAAAGCAAGAACATGCGCCACGACCAAACCCAGAAGGATCAGGGGGACTGAAATTACATGAAAGGCAAAGAAGCGATTCAGGGTAACATCGGATATCACAAAATCACCACGAATCCACAATGCCAGATCATGGCCCACCACGGGAATAGCACCGAACAGGGAGATAATCACCTGCGCTCCCCAATAGGACATCTGCCCCCAGGGTAGCAAATAGCCCATGAAGGCTTCCGCCATCAGCGCCACATAGATCAGCATTCCTAAAAGCCACAGCAGTTCGCGAGGCTTACGGTAGGAACCGTACATCAGGCCGCGGAACATATGCAGGTAGATGACGATGAAGAAGAAGGATGCCCCGGTTGAATGCATATAGCGAATCAGCCAGCCCCAGTTCACATCACGCATGATGTATTCCACCGAAGCAAAGGCCAGGGTTGCATCCGGCTTGTAGTTCATGGTCAGAAAAATACCGGTCACAATCTGCATCACCAGCACCATCAGGGCCAATGAACCGAAGTAGTACCAGAAGTTAAAGTTTTTGGGAGCGTAATATTTGGAAAGATGATCTTCCCACATTTTAGTTGCCGGGAAACGCGCATCGACCCAACCCATAAATTCCGTCATTTTACTCATTATGCGGCTCCCTCATCTTTACCAATCAGCACACGTGTCTCATCGAGATACATATATTTCATTATTACTAGATTGGTGGGGGCAGGTACATCCTTATAAACCCGGCCCGCCAGATCATAGCGTGAACCGTGACAGGGACAGAAGTAACCCCCCTTCCATTTAGGACCCAGATCAGGTGGAGCAATTTCAGGACGGTATGTGGGTGAACAACCCAGATGGGTACAGATACCGATAACAACCAGATACTCAGGCTTTCTCGAACGGTATTCGTTTTTGCAGTAAGGCGGTTGATGATCCACTTCCGAATTCGGATCACGCAGCTGGCTATCCAGTGTTTTCAGATCCGCCAGATTCTGCTTGGTACGGCGAAGGATCCAGACCGGTTTACCCCGCCATGCAACGGTTATCATACTACCCAATTCAAGTTTACTGAAATCCGCTTCTACAGGTGCGCCTGCAGCCTTCGCGCGTGCGCTAGGCTCCATAGACGAGATAAAAGGAACAGCAACGAACCCGACACCCACAGCCCCGACCACCGACGTCGCGGCAATCAGGAAGCGGCGCTTGCTGGTATCAACGCCATCGGTACTCATTCAACATCTCCAAAAGAAAGTTAGGGGGAAGCAACCACTTCACACTGTGGCAGATCCTCGGAAGCATCCACCTTAAACAGCCTTCAGACGACTGGTCGCTCGTGATAAAAATACTTAACTGCCTGAATTCATTTTAGTATTTAAGGATATTATTAATATCCTGTAAACCAAGGCGGGAGTATTGTCTATGATTCCGACGCGGCGGTCAAGGAAAAGCTGAATAAAGTCTAGTAATTCAATAGGTTATACTGGATTTAAACTATCAATAAATTCGCACTCAAGATCGAATGTCCGCTTCAGATGTGCCGCCAACGCCTGTATACCGTAGCGTTCGGTGGCGTGATGGCCGGCCGCAAAGAAATGAATATCCCGTTCATGGGCCAGATGAAAAGTCTGTTCAGAAACCTCGCCGGTTAAATAGGCATCCACACCGGCATCCGCCGCCGCTTCAATATAGCTCTGGGCGCCGCCGCTACACCAGGCAATGGTTTTAATCACCCGCGCATTCGGCGCGAAATGCAGGGGTCGGCGTCCCAGTGCTGCTTCAATCTGCGCAGCAAAGGTGTCAGCTGTCTGCGGCTCGGTCAACTGTCCCCAGAGACCGACCGCCGCCTCATCCTGACCAGGAAACCGCCCTTTTGTAATCAACCCCAGCCGTTGTCCCAGTTGGGCATTATTGCCCAGCTCCGGGTGAGCATCGAGCGGCAGGTGCCAGGCGAGCAGACTTATTCCGGCATCAAGCAGGGTGCTAATGCGGCGCATTTTTATCCCCGTAATCGCGGCCTCTTCCCCTTTCCAGAAATAACCGTGATGCACCAGCAGGGCATCGGCTTTTGCTACAACTGCAGCATCGACCAGGGCCTGGCAGGCGGTCACACCACACACCAGCCGGCGCACTTCAGCCCGTCCTTCAACCTGCAAGCCATTCGGACAGTAATCACGGAAACGACTCACCGCCAGCAAGGAATCGGTATAATTAACCAGCTCCGTCAGTTGCACCATGCGTAAGTTATCCTCTTGGGTTAATATGTAAACCCCAGTATCTAATATTTCTTAAGAATGCGCATAACTAAAACCATCAAGTTCATCATCCAGTTTGCCACCATCGGGCTGGCTCTCGCCTTTGTCCTGCTATATCTGTTTCCGACTTTGCTGCCTGATTTGAGCTTGCAGAAGAATCAAAATGAAAACCCTGTGGTCGAATTCAGGCAGAGCACACCGGAACCATATTCCAATACCGGGCCGGTTTCCTATGCCGATGCCGTCGAGCGAGCCGCACCGGCCGTGGTCAATATTTACACGCGTAAAATCATCACCGAGGCTAATCGCCCCTTTGCCAATGATCCCGCCTTCCGCTATTTCTTTGGCGAGAATGCCCAACGCCCCCGCCAGCGCACAGAATTCAGCCTGGGTTCCGGTGTTATCGTCAGCCCCCAGGGGTATATTCTTACCAACAACCACGTCATTGCCGCCGCCGATGAGATTCAGGTTGCACTGCGGAATGGGAAAACCGCACAAGCGAAGCTGGTGGGTGCCGATCCGGAAACCGATCTTGCCGTACTAAAAATTAAACTCAAAAACCTGCCCGTCATCACGCTGGGTAATTCCAGGGCGTTACGCGTCGGTGATGTGGTGCTGGCCATCGGTAATCCTTTCGGCGTCGGTCAGACCGTCACTTCGGGCATCATTAGCGCCACGGGCCGCAATATGCTGGGTATCAATACCTTTGAAAACTTTATCCAGACCGATGCCGCCATCAATCCCGGCAATTCCGGTGGCGCCCTGATTACGGCTCACGGTGACCTGATTGGCATCAACACGGCTATTTTTTCCAAAAGCGGCGGTTCTCAGGGAATCGGTTTTGCCATTCCCATGAGCCTGGCCAAAAATGTGATGACCCAGATCATCGAGCATGGTGAAGTCGTGCGCGGCTGGCTGGGCGTGGTGATTCAGGATGTCAGCCCTGACCTGGCTCGCTCTTTCGGCCTCAAGGACAACGCTGGCGTCATACTCAGCAATATCATGCGTAACGGCCCGGCAGACAAAGCCGGACTTGCCGTTGGCGACATCATTACCTGGGTTGATAAAGCGAAAATCGATAATGCCAAACAGGCCCTGAAACTGATCAGCAAAGTCAAGCCCGGCAGCAAGGTACACATCCGCGGCGTGCGTCAGGGAAAGAACTTTGAAACCACCGCCGTGGTCGGCACCCGGCCACATGAAGGTTCCTGATTCAATAGATCATATTTCAACGCGAAGACGCCAGGACGCAAAATTTATCCATAACTGATAATCGCTCATTTGAACTGTCAGAGAGGTTACTCCTGAGGATATAGTTGATGGGTTTCCCCTCTGGACTTCGCGCTTCTCGCTCTACCCATCCTACCCA
>CAZQVV010000145.1:0-5979 GCA_964596835.1 uncultured Thiohalophilus sp.
GTTAGCCATTTTCTCGAATAACATAAGCTAAATAGCTGTTCCAAATACCAGATTATTTGTATACCAGATTATTTGTGAATTTCCACGTTCGTGGTGAGCTTGTCGAACCATGAGCGTGGAAATTCCATGAATAGAGTGCTTAATCTGCTTGTCCTTCGACAAGGCTCTCCTGAGCGAAGCCGAAGGGCTCAGGACGAACGGTAGTGCCTAAAGTGTACTGGTATTTGGAACAGCTATTTAGACAGTGATCGGTTCAGCTCATCGATACCCTGATTCGCCAGTTCATCGGCAATTTCATTTTCGGCATGGCCGCTATGGCCTTTTACCCATTTCCAATCCACCTGGTGCTGCTGCACGGCGGCATCCAGACGCTGCCAGAGATCGACATTTTTGACCGGCTTTCTGGCGGCGGTTTTCCAGCCGCGTTTTTTCCAGTTAGGCATCCATTCGGTCTGGCCTTTCATCACGTAGGTCGAATCCGTGGTCAACACGACCTTGCAGGAGCGACTCAGGCTCTCCAATGCCATGATCGCGGCCATCAGTTCCATGCGGTTGTTGGTGGTCTCCTTTTCGCCACCACAGAGTTTTTTCTCCTGGCCTTCGTAACGCAGTAAAGCACCCCAGCCGCCGGGTCCGGGGTTGCCGCGGCAGGCGCCGTCCGTCCAGGCTTCAACGGTCTTACTCATAAGGTTCCTTGTAATGTGGTTTCATGGGTTCGACCAGCCCAGCGGTCACCAGACGTTTGCGCCTGCTCCAGCGCGGACGAAGAGGCGTCAATGTGACGACCCGTTTTTTAGCGACAATGGCATAGCCGCCGCCGAAAATCGGCCACAGGCGCTGCCCCAGTTTTTCCAGAAAACCGAGCTTGCGCAGGATACTCCTGTTTTGTATCGGTGGGCGGAAAAAATAATAATGCGTGGCGACCACATCAAAGCCCAACAGAGCCAACCAGTCCCGTACCCGGCTGACGCTGCGAAAAGTCCCGCACCACGGCACATCACCCCGCCAGCCCAGCGCCAGTCGCCAAAGCATCCAGAAACTAAGGGGATTGAAGCCCAGAATCACCACATGCCCTTCGGCAATGAGTACGCGCTCGGCCTCCCGCAGCACCTCGTGAGGCTGGCGGGAAAATTCCAGAATATGGGGCAATACCAGCACGTCAACGCCATCTGTCTGTAGCGGAAGCCGGTGAACTTCCCCCTGAAAGCCGGATGGCTCAAGCGGCGGCAGGTAATCCCGCGCGCAGATGTTCATCACCATACGCCGCGAAACTCGGCTGGCGGCAAGCTTCTCGGCCTGTCGGGGATGCGCCAGCGCCACCAGATAATAACCAAACAGATCCGGCAGGATTTCATCCAGCACCGTCTTCTCCGTTTTCGCCAGCTGCACGCCAACACAGGCATCAAACCAGTCAAATAGTTCATGCCAGACCCTCGGCGCGCGGCCGCAACGATTAGCACGGCGCTCGGAATACGGTGTTTTTAGTCGAAATCGCATGCAGTTTTCATGTACCGATTAAAGTTTTCAAATTAATATCCCGACAATAAAATTATCTGTTTGATATACTGTGTTGGATTCAGTATTTTGCCTTAGCTACTGATTTAATTACACCTGTATCACAGTATTTAGCCGCTGGCTCCATTATATTCGCAAATGAGTAACCTAAAATAAGATTAATGCGAAATCCCCTATCATTCCCAACGCTGTTTCTCGCCCTTGCCAGCCTGTTGCTCAGCGCCTGCAACCTGATGCCGCAAACCGCGCCCGTACCAATCGTACCAAAAAGCGGGATCACAACGAAGCAGCCGGAACCGGCACCGAGAAAAACCCCGCCGACAGGCATTCCGGCCCTTACCAAAATCGGCGACTACCAGGTTACCGGCGACGCCTACTTCCCTGCCTACTGGTCCGGCTTCGACGCAGGCAGTAACGTTTTTGCCAACACGGAACCGGATAATCTCTGGCAACGCATCCGTAACGGTTTCACCCTTAAAAATAAGTATCATCGGCGTGTCCAGCAGCAACTGGACTGGTATGTTCGCCACCCCGCCTATATGCGGCGGGTGGCCGAGCGCGCCCGCCCTTATTTGTATTACATTGTAAAAACACTGGAAAATCACAACATCCCCACCGAAATCGCCCTGCTGCCCATCGTTGAAAGCGCTTTCCAGCCCTTTGCCTACTCGCATGGCCGCGCCTCCGGCATCTGGCAGTTTATTCCCTCTACCGGCCGACGCTACGGTCTGAAACAAAACTGGTGGTATGACGGTCGCCGCGATGTGTATGCGTCGACCCAGTCCGCTGCCCGACTACTGGATAATCTGCAAAAACAGTTCAACGGTGACTGGCTGCTGGCGCTGGCGGCCTATAATTCCGGCGAAGGCACCGTTCATCGCGCCATCAGGAGAAACCTCCGTAGGGGCAGACCGACCGATTTCTGGTCACTGAAACTGCCGCCTGAGACCAGCGCCTATGTGCCTAAACTGCTAGCGCTGAAAAAATATATCCAGAATCCGGCAGGCTATAATCTGGACATGCCTGTTATCGCCGACACCCCTTATTTTGAACGGGTCAGGATAGACAGGCAGCTCGATCTGGCCAAAGCTGCCGAACTCGCGGGCATCAAGCTGGACAAATTATACCAGCTCAATCCTGCCTACAATCGCTGGGCCACCTCGCCCTATGGTACCAGCTACCTGCTACTGCCGCGGGACAAAGCCAAAACCTTCCGCCAAAAACTGGCTAAATTACCCGATAATGCCCATATCCGCTGGCTGCGTCACAAGATCCGCCAGGGTGAAACCCTCAGCAGTATTTCGCAAAAATACCACACCAACATTCAGACTATCAAACGGGTCAACCACATCCATGGCAGCCGTCTGCGTGCAGGACACAATCTGACCATTCCCGTCGCCAGCAGACGTCCGCAAAGCTACCGCCTGAGCGCGAATCAGCGCAAAAGCACACTACAGAACATCCTGCGCAAAGGCATTAAGCTGACGCATATCGTGCAACGCGGGGATACCTTCTGGGATCTGGCCAGTCGTCACAAAGTCAGCGTGCGCAAACTGGCAAGCTGGAACGGCATGGCGCCACGCGATCCCTTGATGCCTGGACAAAAACTGGTGATTTGGTCACGCACTGGCAAGTCGGTATCACGCCATCGTCTGGCTGAATATCTCATTCCCCCCTCACGTAAAATTACCCGGCGCATTGGTTACCGCGTCCGCCGGGGCGACTCACTGGCCCGCATCTCGCAGAGATTCCGTGTCAGCATCGCCCAGTTGTGCCGCTGGAATCGCATCAGCAAATACAAATATCTGCAACCCGGCCAGCGCCTGACGCTGTATGTCGATATCACACGCCAATCTGGTTAAATACTCTTTTCTGCTGTAACATATCATTATTCTTCAAACAAGAAAGCAAACGCCCGAATTTGCCCATATCAGCAAAAATCTTTGCGCGGGAAGAGCTTCCATTCTAAAATCAGTAAACGGACGTTTATTTTTCTGAATCCTCTGCTTCAAGGCCGTAACAACGTGTGAACGGACAAAACGTCACAGCAAACAACACCGCCTCCCTGATCAGAATTTCCGGATACCAGATCAAGGGAGTGCTGGGTCGTGGCGGCATGGCGACGGTCTATCTGGCTGTGCAGGAAAGCCTCGGTCGCGAAGTGGCGCTAAAGATTCTCGATCCCAATCATGCCCAGGGTGAACAGTTTTCCGAACGTTTTTTGCGCGAAGCCCGTATCGTCAGCCATCTTATGCATCCCAACATCGTCACCGTGTTCGATGTCGGCATACATGAGGGCTATCACTACCTGTCAATGGAATATATTGACGGCCAGGATCTCAAGCAAGCTCACGCGACTCTTAGTAAAAAAGAACTACTTCGCATTATCAAGGACATTGCCCGGGCGCTGGATTTTGCCGCCAAAAAAGGCTATGTCCACCGTGACGTAAAACCAGAAAATATCATGCTGCATGAAGGTGATGGTCGCGTAGTACTGATGGACTTTGGTATTGCGCGTAGCTATCAAACCACTCATGGTTTAACTCGGGCTGGCAGCGCACTGGGCACCCCTTATTATATGAGTCCTGAACAGAACAAGGGACTCAGTGCTGACCACCGTTCCGATATTTACAGTCTGGGAGTCGTGTTTTTTCACATGCTCGCAGGCTATGTGCCTTATGATGCCGACTCCGCCGTTGCCATCGGCATCAAACATATTACGGCTGCCATTCCTGTACTCTCCGATGAGTTGCAGATTTTCCAACCCATCATCAACACCTGCCTGGCCAAAGAAGCGGATGATCGTTACCAAACAGCCGCTGAGCTCATCGAGGCACTCGATCAGCTCAGTGATGCCGATCTTGCCACCATCGAGGAAAAAAATGCCGCCTTTCGCGGAACAAGTAAGGATCATCACGCCGAAACCCTGATAAGTTCAGGCATAAATTCTGAAAATACCGGCGATGCGCCGGCCCCTGCCATCACACGAGCAAGGCGCAATCGAAGATCTTTTCTTCTCTTTCTGCTGTTGCTGACCCTGCTGGTTGCCGGCACACTGGCCTATCGGCAACAGGACAAGATTGTTTCTTATACCCCAACAGGGTCCCTTCCATGGTTAACGTCTATCCTCGAAAAATGGCACCCACAGACAGGCATCCTAACACCGGACAAACCTGTTGCAAAAACCATCACAGAGGCCTCACCGTCGAATGCAGATCGGGAAATGCCTCTAAAAACAGAACAGGAAAAAGAAAAACAGAAATTAGAATATATCGATAAAATCCAGTCGGCCATTGATTCGGCCAAGCCGGGGCAGGCGCTTATACTCATGACTGAAATGCAGCAACAGATCCCCGAAATTGCCAGGGTGCCAAAATTCATTCAAACCTATCAACGACTTCAGGCTCAACAGCAACAGGCTCAAACACTCTCTCAGCATCTTGCCCGGGCCAGAAAATATTTCGAATCCGGCGCCAGCATCACAGGGGAAAAAGGCAGGCTGCTGTCCGAAATTGAGGCCGCCCTGAAGCTGGATCCGGATGATATTGAAGCACTCAACATGCTGCAGGACGTTAACCGGTCCTGGCTGAAAAAAGCAAAACAGCAGCAGGCCTCCTGGCAACTACGTAAGGAATTACAAGAACTCGATAGTATGATCACGCGGCTCAACCTCCATCAATCGCCTGTTCTCGAACAACAGAAAAAGCTGCAACAGGCCATTCGCCACATCGCTCGGGTAAAGAACCTGTTGCAGCAGGCGGACGAGGTCTTCGACAAAGGCTGGCTGATCAGTCCTGCGGACGACAATGCTTATCACCGTTATAAAAACGTGCTAAACATCGACGCGCACAACTGGCATGCAAAAAACCAGCTGAAAAAAATTAAAGACCGGCTCAGTCAACGGATAACCCGGGCTATTAAGGAAGGTCAACTAGCACCGGCGGGTGTGCTTCTTGAACAGCTCAAATCGCTTTATGCCCCCAGTGACACGATGGTAGATATTGAAACCCTGTTTGAAAAAGCTGTCGCCGCCAAAGAACCGAAGATCAATCGGATCCGCTTCAGCGCCACACCGCTACAGTCATTGGATCCGCCCCAGACTAACGTGCTTCAACCCGGGCGTACACTCTATATAGGCTTTCATTTCCGAAACATGAAAGATACGCGTACGCTGTTACAGGCGATCCTTTTTGATGGCGCCGGACGGGTACAAATATCGCAGAAACCGGTAATTGTTTCAGGCCGTCAGGGCGATCATTTTTTTCAGATTGATCTACCGGTACAAGGTTTCAGCGAAGGCAGCTATATTCTGGAATTACGACTGGGTAATAAACGCCTGCTAAGTCAGTCGTTTCTGGTTAATAATAGTCACCAACCCTGATTTTGTGGAGTATTTTTGTGTTTAGAATCTGAGGTATCCCCACAAAATAATGTTTAAAATTAAGTCGATAAAAGAAATATCCG
>CAZQVV010000146.1:0-5954 GCA_964596835.1 uncultured Thiohalophilus sp.
CCAAATACGGAAAGCCTGTCGCCGAGATTCCCTGGGGCAGCCGGGTGCGGGATCCTGATACCATGACCCGGATAACAAGTGCTGATGTTGAAATTATACTGGACCAGTTACTTAAAAAATAATACTCAGGTAGGTTTGTGAATAATCAACTCAATGGAGAATTCACCTTCACTGGGCAACTCATCCCCGGGATTCACATAGCCCTCATCACAAACCTTGCAGTAAATCAATTCATGCTCAGTCAGCACACGTTTGACAAGGGGCAGCAAACCAAGCGTATCAGGCAATTCATCCCGCTCCGGCAGAAAGAAATGAGCATGGTCATCGTTAAACCTGGATGGCAGATGCGCCTTTTTCTCATACAGCTCACGATGAGGAAGATAAAGAATTAAATAACCGCCGGGCTTGAGCACTCGCCACCAGTTATTCAGCGCCAGATCAACATCCGGTAAGTGCTCCAGTAAATGACTTGAATAGACGAAATCAAAACTCTCATCATCGAGTCCATATAAAATTTGTGCATCGCCATGCTCAAAGTCCCAGCCACGCACGTTCGGCGCAACGGGATCTCCACCATAACCAACATCCAGGCCATTACCCTTACAGTATTTCTCAAAAAAACCTTCACGCTGCCGACGCCCCCTGGCTTTACTACTCTCTGCCGGTGCCGATTTTCGCCCCAAAAACGGTAAGTGCCCAAATAAAATATAACGTACTTTTCTTATACGATCTTTAATCGGCTTACTCTTACGCTCAACCGGCATTGGCGCAAACAAATAATAACGAATATGCTTATACAGTTCCTCAATCATAAAATTGGATCCTTTTCACAAAAATAGCCTGACTAATCCAGTTGTGCATATAACATCTCAAATCGCCGCAAAGCATATTCTATTGGAATATCGGCCATCCCATACGGTAAACCACATTCATCTAACGAACTTCTATCCTCAACAAAGCAGGGTACATGTTGGCAATCATCCGGCTCAACGAGCTCTGGCCTGGTGTGCGTAAACAGAACTAATGTTGGACATTTAACACCAAATGCCAGATGCATAAGAGCAGTGTCTCCCGTTACAAGAAAACCAACTTTCTCAAGTAGTGCAGCAACTTTGTCCAGCGATAATAATGGTATGCGTATATACTTACGATCACTCGCATAGTTTAAAATGAATTTATCGGATAATTCTTCCATGCCGGGATTAGTAAAGACAAGCGGTTGTATCGCATATTGATCGGCAATTTTTGACGCCAATTCGGCATATCTTTCCACAGGCCAACGTTTTTCTGGCACGCGCGCACCCAGATTAACCGCAAAATAACACTTTTTTTTCTGTCCTAGAAATCCTGACGCAAACTGCTGTGCTTCAATCGATGTGTAAAATGCACTTCCTCTTCGTATCGCATCAATCGACACCCCTAACGGCTCAAGAGTAACGCCAATCGCCTTCGTCCAGCTTCCACAAAAAGAGGGTGTTTTTACAAGCAAATTATTTGCCTTTCTCAATGCTTTTGTGTGGTCAAATCCGAGCCTGATGCGAGCGTTTATAAGGCGCGTAATCAACGGACTTGACCCGCCGGAGTAAAGATTGGCACACAAATCAAAGTTTTGCTTACGCAAATAGAGAACATTCTTGCCGAACGTATAAATATATCTAAATAATGGTTTTTTGTTCCTGGAGAAAAGAGCAACCTCAGAGCAAGCCGGATGATTCTTGATCGCATCCTTAGCTGGCGGATCGATAACTACGGTAATCTCTGACAGGGGGAAACGTGCTTTCAATGCCTCAAGCACAGGGACTCGCAAAAGAACATCACCGATCAAACCCCAGAAAATAACACATATTTTCTTCACCCCGGCAAGTTCTTCCGAATCGATTCGATATCGTTGTTCTTCGCTATGATTATCAGACATTGAGACTATATCAAGAACGATCATCCCATAAGGAACATGCAAAAATTATCTTTTTAACAGAGACTTGAGCTTCCTTGTCAAAAGTTTCTTCCTTTTTCTCAGTGCCAGAAAGATATTGGTCAAGCGTAACTCTATAGCATCGATAAAATTCAATTTTATTGCATCATTCCTGACGTAAACAGTATCACTTTTGTCCTTGAACCATACGGAATAATCATTGCTCTTCATCCATGCATCAATGTCCCTGAAATTCGGATTCGTATATATTCCACCATGGGTTTCAATGGAGACAACCCCTGGTCGACTAACAAGATATTTTATCACATACCATTCACAGCCCTCTGTATCTACACTTAAAAGATCGATTGTTCCATCGTCAATACCATCAAACCGCTTTGCCTCGACTTCAAATGTATCACTTTCATTTAATTCATAGTTATCATTGATAATTGCCGGTGACGCTTTAAGAAAACTCGCAAAGGTCGAGGCTTCGCGTTGCGCGAGCGTAATCTGGCCATCTTCTGCATATACGGCCACCTTATGCAGAGTCACATTATCCTGTTGCGAGAATCGTTCTTCGATCAGTTTAATGGATCGCGGATCAGGCTCCACCAACGTGGTCCTGACGCCATCCAGTATAAAGTCAAGTATATTTGATGTTTCCGGATGATAAACGCCAACCTCGGCAACATGAAACGGGACAAATTGCTTTTTTTTAAGTTTTACGTATAACCTTTTTTTATCTTTTCTGTTCATAATCCATCTCGATATTGCTTAACATAATTGCAGATCCCCCATCAGGATCCTCATGTTTATCAAAATAGCCACCAATACTGGCTATATCATGCTCATGAAAATTGCTCTCTTCAAATGCATAGAACTTATTAAACATGCCGGAAACAAGTTCCGAAAATTCATCCTTGTCAATACCTGAGCGCTTTATGGCATAAGGCCAGAATTCCATCATCACCGGTACATTAGCATGCCTGGCTAAAAAACTATGCGCGCCCCTGAGAAAGCGCGCTTCGTGGCCCTGAATATCCATCCAGACTAAGCGAATCTCATCCTGGTTAACATCCGGATTCTGAACAAGAAAATCATCAAACCGGCAGGCCGGAACTCTAATCACATCCCGCTGATCTTCATTGAAATGACCTTCCGTTACGCCTTCGCCATGTCGAATCCGATGATCGCCAAAATTTTTACCACTCAGCTCGAACAGCAGTTCCGAATTCTCATCTGAAAGCGCCATATTAAATGTCTTAAGTCGATTCTCAAGATGATTATTCCTGACATTCACTTCAAGCAATCGGTAATTATCAGGTGATGGTTCAAACGCAATCGCTCTTTCAAACACATCTTCAAGCAGGAAGGCGGTGGAGGACATACCCAGATAACCACCCACATCCACTACCGCGCCATCCATACTGCCCGCCAACAAACCTTTATCCCGAAGAAACTGCACAACCAGCATCATTTCATCAAATTCATGATTCCGATAGATATGCAAAATACGTCCTGTTGTCTTGTCTTTGCTGTCAAAGGTCAATCTCCCATTACGGGTCAACACTGTCGTATGTCTGCGTGAGGGCAGGTATACTACCAACAACCATAAGAGCTTGCGCAATAGACGCTTGAACCGGCTGGGATGATAATCTACTGTTTTATAATCTCTTGACATGCTTCTTCCAAATAATAAGGCATCCTGCACAACTACAAATTATTTCCATTCAGAAATACAAGGCGATACAGAAATAACAGACAACATTCTCGCTTCAGCAATCGAGTCAGAACCCGCATTACCTGGGCGAATAAATTACGATTCCATTTTTTCGGTAAGCCACGGAGGACACATCTTTTGGAGCATCTTTTTTATATCGAACAACATATTTTTTTTTATTCCCTTTCTTGCTTTCAATGTAATCCTCGTAAACATCGATATAATCAGCCAGTGCCAGGGTGGAAATTCTTAATCGTTCGGGCGCCTTTTGAATATAATTATCAACCACCAATTTCACCCTAACATCCTTGCCGGCATTCTGTTCTATTCTTTCTCTTACCGTTTCCATTTTTTTAAAACTATTAATGAAGTAGGCATCGCCTTCAATCTGGTTCGCTATGTGCGAGAAAAAAGCGAACACAAGATAGATGCCAAATATTGACATAAAAGGAAGACTGGTAAGATAAAATTTTCTAAGTTTACTTTTTCCGGCAAGCTCGATATAGAAAGCAGGAAGCACAAACAATAAAGGAAATATTAAAATCGCATAACGCGTACTGTAGTTATGGCCGGTAAACACAAACAGAAATAACGGCAGAAAAAACAGGATCCCAATAAACGAATAATTTGGATATTTGGCAAACATCACAGATGGATTTCTCCAGTGCTGCTTAAGTAAGCTAAAGAAATATATTGCAAAGCGTAAGACTATAGCCAGAGCCAGCACGAGCGAAACGATATTCACCGCGACAAGAATGATTCTGGAACCAAACCATTCATCACCAAATTCAAACAATCCTCCCAGCCCATCACCCAGCCAGCGACCGGGGTGGTTTGACAATATGGTCACAGGTCCTGAAATGACCTTGAACACGCTGAATGAAAAGTCTCTTCCACCACTCAAAATCAAGCGCGTATTCTCCCAGTTGTGCTGCATGTCGCCAATCAAATAGGGAACATAAACCATCACCCCGGCTAAAATACCCGCCACAAACCAGCCCCGGTTTAGCCTGCAGGGACTGAGATACAAAATCAGCAATATTGCGGGATAATAAAAAAGACCAATCATATGAAACTGTGGCAGTATCGCACTGAGCAAGCAAACCCAAAAAATGGCCTTCGTGTTTTCTACCTGGGTTACCCGCCATAACGAAATAAATAACAACGTACCTAAAAAGGCCAGCGGGATGGGGTTCCATAGACCCAGCGAGTAATAAACTGTCCAGGGTGAGGTTGCAAACAAAAAGCAACTGAGCAAAGCATACCGAGGCGTTAGTAATTGACGTGCAAATATATAAATGAGCAATATCAGAAAACTGTTAAGAAGCGTGACATAAAACAGCGCATGGGTAATCAAACCACCCCCCAGTTTCAGCATCGCAACTGTAAATAGTGTCCAGACTGGTCCCGGAGCATGACCTTCTGAAAAATTCGGTTGCCCAATATAAAGCGCCCGGTGTTCACCAGCCAGAAACTGCATGGCCACACGAAAAGCGGAAACCTCATCATTGATCGCAAATATATGGAAGCTTTCACCCGCCCAGTAGCCATAAAAACGCAGCCAGAACCCCAGCCCCACACAGACAAATAAAGCCAGCAGGTGCCACCTGGAACGAGGATTATCAAGTTGCAAGTAAATTTCAGCTTTCATTTATATTTTCTTTGTTATTTTTCCGGCAGTATTTTCTGATGCACATTCTCGGAAAAGGTCCACAACTTGTTTGCCGAAAAGGTCCATAACAGCACAACAAACGATGCCGCAATCTGCGCTAAAAGATAAAACAGCGCAAGAATATTCACCCCCAAAAACATGATCATCATATTTAGGCCTGCTCCCACCATGGCCACAATAAAAAATTTCAGCATGGCTTCACTGTGCGTCTTATCACTCTGGAAAGTTAAATGATAATTTAAAAAATAATTTATCGATGCTCCAACCATGAATCCTGCTGTAGTCGCCCACACGGCCGCCATCCCGACAAGCTGCACTAATAAAATCAGGGTGATATAGTGTCCAGCCGTTCCTACTCCACCCAGCATCGCAAACAGAATAAACTGTTTCATATTATCTTTATCCAGCGACATCAGTTTTTTCTTTTTTCTCTACTATCTGACCCGGCCTGGCCCGACGCCGATTGAGGCTATTAATGAAATAAAGGGGCCGGCGCTTTGTTTCAGTAAATATACGCCCCACGTATTCACCCAGTATGCCGATTGAGATCAACTGCACACCACCAAGAAACAGAATAATAACAATCATGGATGGATAACCCTGCACCGGATCGCCATACAGCAGGGTGCGGACAACAATGAATATCC